>NZ_JAGPXQ010000050.1:0-37738 GCF_018070435.1 Micromonospora sp. C51
CCGGGGCGTCCAGAACAGCGAGGCGGCCATTCCTCCCGAGCCATCGCAGGGCAACCCGTCATCAGCCACACCTCGCCGTCCTGGGCATCCAGGGCTCCAACCCCAGACACTTCAACCCTAAGGACCCTTCATGAGCCGCACCATCATCGACGTCTACGCCCTGCAGACCGTGCCGCCGAGCAACCTCAACCGCGACGACACCGGATCACCGAAGACCGCCGTCTACGGCGGGGTGCGCCGCGCGCGGGTGTCCAGCCAGGCGTGGAAGCGGGCGATCCGGCTCTCCTTCGCCGACCTGCTCGACCGCTCCCAGCTCGGCGAGCGGACCAAGCGCGTGGGGGAGTCCCTCGCTGCACGCATCCGGGCGCTTGACCCGAGCATGTCCGAGGAGGCCGCGTCTACGCTGGCTGCCGACACCTTCGTGGCTGGCGGCCTGGCCAAGGCCGACAAGAAGAAGGGCGAGCTGAAGGATGTCGAGTCCGGCTACCTGCTGTTCCTAAGCCACCGGCAGCTGGACAACCTCGCCGCCGCCGCGCTGGAAGCGGCGCAGACCGGGGGTGCCCTCGACAAGGCCCGGTTCAAGGCCCTCGTCGACTCGGAGCATTCCGTCGACATCGCCATGTTCGGGCGGATGGTCGCCGACATGACTGACATCAACGTCGACGCCGCCTGCCAGGTCTCCCACGCCATCAGCGTCCACGCCGTCGACAACGAGTTCGACTACTTCACCGCCGTCGACGACCGCAAAGCCGACGCCGCCGAAACCGGCGCCGGCATGATTGGCACCGTCGAGTTCAACTCGTCCACCCTGTACCGGTACGCCACCGTGGACGTCGACGCCCTGCACCGCACCCTCGGCGACGCCATAGCCACCCGGGCCGCCGTCGAGGCGTTCCTGACCGCGTTCGCCCGCAGCATGCCCACCGGAAAGCAGAACACCTTCGCCCACCGCACGCTCCCCGACGCCGTGCTGGTCCGGCTGCGCGACACCCAGCCGATCAACCTCGTCGGCGCCTTCGAGACACCCATCCGGGAGACCCACGCTGCCGGGCGCATCGAACTGGCCGCCGAGGCGCTGGCGAAGCACACCGTTGCGGTCGAGAGCGCCTACGGCGAACGGCCCGTCGGTGCCTGGGTCACCCAGGTCGGCGAGCGGACCGCAGTCCTGGCCGACCTGGGCAAGGCAGTCACCTTCAGCGAACTCGTCGCCGGCGTGGGGGAGCAGGTCACCGTGGCACTCGGGCAGCCGGCATGAGTGTGCTGCTGCTGAAACTGGCCGGCCCACTGCAATCATGGGGCTCGTCGAGCCGCTTCGCCCGACGGGGCACCGAGGTCGCACCGACCAAGAGCGGCGTGATCGGCCTGCTCGCTGCCGCCAAGGGCATGCGACGCACCGAACCGCTCACCGACCTGCTGGGCCTCCAGTTCGGCGTACGCCTGGACCAGCCCGGCCAGATCCTGCGCGACTTCCAGACGGCCCGATCCCTCGACGGCCGCCGCAGCGCACCACTGACCTACCGCTTCTACCTGTCCGACGCGGTCTTCCTCGCCGCCGTCAGCGGCGAACGGACCCTACTGACCGGCCTGGCCGA
Organism: Micromonospora sp. C51; assembly: GCF_018070435.1. Lineage (NCBI taxonomy): Bacteria > Bacillati > Actinomycetota > Actinomycetes > Micromonosporales > Micromonosporaceae > Micromonospora > Micromonospora sp. C51. Next base: position 1,593 of record NZ_JAGPXQ010000050.1, read on the forward strand.
AGCACTGGACCGCCCCCAGTTCCCCCTCTACCTCGGCCGTCGATCCTGCCCACCGGTCGGCCCGATCAACCTCGGCGTCCACGACGACACCCTCGACGACGCGTTGAGCCAGTGGCCCTGGCTCGCCGCCGACTGGCACCGCAAGAAGGCCGCCCACACCGTCCGCCTGGAGATCATCCGAGACGCGCGCCCGGGGGAGCCGGTCACCGAAACCGTTCCCGACGAGCCGGTCAGCTTCGACCCCGCGCATCGGCAACACACCTGGCGGTCGGTGGTGCGCCGGCACGTTGACGTCACCAACGACCTCGCGGAACGGGCCGGTATCGCCGAGCACGACCCGCTGAGCCTGCTGGGAGGCTGAGCATGTTCCTCACCCGGTTCCAGATCAACGCCGCCCGCCGCAACGCCCGCAAGCTGCTCGCCTCGCCGCACGCCATGCACGCGGCCGTCCGCGCCGCCTTCGCCGACGCCGCCGACTACGAGCGCCCCGCAGCCCGCACGCTGTGGCGCCTCGACACCCCGGCCACCGCCACCGTCCACCTCTACATCGTCAGCCCTGGACGACCCGACCTCACCCACCTGGTCGAGCAGGCGGGCTGGCCCACCAGCGACGAAGCCTGGACTACCCGGGAGTACGACGGGCTGCTCGCCTCGCTGCGACCGGGCCAGGAGTGGGCGTTCCGCCTCACCGCCAACCCGACCCACAGCGGACGGAAGACCGCCGAGGCGAAGGAGACGCAACGCTTCGGCTACCTCCGCGAGCACGAACAAACCGCATGGCTGCTCGGGCGGGCCGAGCGACATGGCTTCGCCCTCGCGACCCAGCAGGACGGCCGCCCCAACCTGCGGTTGCACCGGCGTCAGACGCAGTCCTTCAAACGTGGCATGGGAACCGTCACCCTCACCACGGCCACCTACGACGGCATCCTCCAGGTCCTCGACGCCGACGCCTTCCGACGCGCGTTGACCAACGGGATCGGGCACGCCAAGGCATACGGCTGCGGCCTGCTCACCCTCGCTCCCGTCCAGGGCCGCCGGTGAAGATCCCCGGCGTCCCACCGGCGGAACTGGCCGACCTCAACCGCGCGCAGGACCGGCTCAGCTTCATCTACCTCGAACGCTGCGTCATCCACCGCGACAGCAACGCGATCACCACAACCGACGACAAGGGCGTCATCCACATCCCAGCCGCCACCCTCGGCGTGCTCCTGCTCGGACCGGGCACCAGCATCACCCAGCAAGCGATGATGCTGCTCGCCGACAACGGCGCCACCGCGGTCTGGGTCGGCGAACACGGCGTGCGCTACTACGCCCACGGACGACCCCTCGCCCGATCCAGCCGACTCCTCGTCGCCCAGGCCGCCGCGGTCACGCACCGCGACCGGCGGCTCCAAGTCGCGCGCGAGATGTATCGGATGCGCTTCCCCGGCGAAGACACCACCGCCCTCACCATGCAGCAACTCCGCGGCAAAGAGGGAGCCCGAGTACGCCGCAGCTACCGCGAGCACGCCAAGCGGACCGGTGTGAACTGGAACAACCGCGAGTACAACCCGGACGACTTCACCGACAGCGATCCGGTCAACCAGGCATTGTCCGCCGCCCACGCCTGCCTGTACGGCGTGGTGCATGCCGTCATCGTCGCCGTCGGCGCCTCACCGGGCCTCGGTTTCGTCCACACGGGTCACGACCGATCCTTCGTCTACGACATCGCCGACCTTTACAAGGCCGACATCACCATCCCGGTCGCCTTCGACATCGCCGCCAGCGGCTCGACCGACATCGGCGCGGACACCCGCCGCGCCGTCCGCGACCGCATCCACGACGGTGCCCTCCTCGACCGATGCGTACGCGACATCCGCACTCTGCTGCTCAGCCCAGGCCCGACCGGGCCGATCGATGAGGAGTGGCTCGACGGGGAGGCAGAGAACGACACCGTACGCCTCTGGGACGACAGCGGCCACGAGTTCACTAGTGGCCGCAACTACGGCGGTGGAGCCGACTTCTGATGACCGTCATCATCCTCACAGCCTGCCCTGAAGGGCTGCGCGGCCACCTGACTCAGTGGCTGCTAGAAATCTCCGCCGGCGTGTACGTGGGCCACGTAAACAGCCGAATCCGGCAACGCCTCTGGGCCAAAGTTGTCGAGATGGCCGGGCCGGGTCGTGCCCTGCTCGTCCATCAGCAGCCAGGTGAACAACGGCTGTGCTTCCAGGTCCACGACCACCACTGGCAGCCTGTCGACCTTGATGGCATCACGCTGATCCGTCGACCCACCGACCGGAAGACCTACAACCCGGCCCTGTCCCGGGGCTGGAGTAAGGCATCAAAACGCCGCCGCTTCGGACGCCGTTCTCGAGAGAACGACCGCACCTCGGCGGCGATCCCGAAACAAGGTGACGAACACGACCCCAGCTGAACTCTCAGTGACCTTCCTCCGCCGAAGTCATGTCGCCGTATCGGGATCACCCCGCGAGCAGTGAGGCGATGTTATGAGTGACAGCAACGTCGGGGATCATCCCCCGCGTGCGCGGGGAGCAGTTCAGGCTGGGCTTCTGCTTGCGGTTGCGCCAGGGATCACCCCCGCGTGCGCGGGGAGCAGCCTTGCCGTCGAGCAGCGCGCCAGGCAACCCGGGGATCACCCCCGCGTGCGCGGGGAGCAGAGCTCCTTGGCCCACCGTGCCGCGATGTCCTCGGGATCACCCCGCGTGCGCGGGGAGCAGTGGCCGTGGCCGGGTGAGGTCACCGGCTGAGAGGGATCACCCCCGCGTGCGCGGAGAGCAGGGAGCGGAACAATGGCTGAGGTTAGCTTCGACGGGATCATCCCCGCGTGCGCGGGGAGCAGTCTTCGGGAACGGTGGTGACGTGTCAGCTACCGGGATCACCCCCGCGTGCGCGGGGAGCAGGCCACGTTCGCGCGGGTGTTGGCCAGCGACCGGGGATCACCCCCGCGTGCGCGGGGAGCAGGGGGCGGTCGCCTGCACCATCGCGTCCAGGTCGGGATCACCCCCGCGTGCGCGGGGAGCAGACACTGTGGCTCCAGGTGATGCGTGGGGTGCCGGGATCACCCCCGCGTGCGCGGGGAGCAGCGACCGAACGGGTTGTCCGGATCCTTGATCACGGGATCACCCCCGCGTGCGCGGGGAGCAGATCACGCCGACCGGCTCGACGCCGTCGATCACGGGATCACCCCCGCGTGCGCGGGGAGCAGGCGGGTTCTCCCGGCGAAGACGCCCAAGGATGTGGATCACCCCCGCGTGCGCGGGGAGCAGGAGTGACACACAGCGCTCCCTCATCCTGGCGACGGATCACCCCCGCGTGCGCGGGGAGCAGTAGTAGAGGGAAGCGCCGTAGGCGACAGCATCGGGATCACCCCCGCGTGCGCGGGGAGCAGGTGATGCCGGCGGCACGGCGGATACGGGGCCAAGGGATCACCCCCGCGTGCGCGGGGAGCAGACACGAAATGGCTTTACGCGGGCGGTGCCGCCGGGATCACCCCCGCGTGCGCGGGGAGCAGCTCGGCCCCGACACCTACACCCTGACCGACCAGGGATCACCCCCGCGTGCGCGGGGAGCAGGTCGCGTTCACCGGCACCGACGTGACGGTGTCGGGATCACCCCCGCGTGCGCGGGGAGCAGGTCAAAGCGGCCCTGCGCACGCAGGTGATCGCGGGATCACCCCCGCGTGCGCGGGGAGCAGCACCGCTTGTCCGCCGCATCTCACCGCCTCACCGGATCACCCCCGCGTGCGCGGGGAGCAGGCACCGCGCGACGAATCCTATCGGCGCAGCAGCGGATCACCCCCGCGTGCGCGGGGAGCAGGGCTGGGACTGCGGCTGGCTGGGTCACTGCTGGGGATCACCCCCGCGTGCGCGGGGAGCAGGTCCAGATATGCCTCAAGGGTGGCGCAGGACAGGGATCACCCCCGCGTGCGCGGGGAGCAGGATCCGCTCCAGCAGCGGCAAGCCGTCCCCGTTGGATCACCCCCGCGTGCGCGGGGAGCAGAGCCCGACCGCGAGCCGGTCGTACTGCACCCAGGGATCACCCCCGCGTGCGCGGGGAGCAGGACTTCCGCGACGGGCCGATGATCCTCGCCCTGGGATCACCCCCGCGTGCGCGGGGAGCAGACCCACAGCCGCAGGTCGTACTAGCTGCGGCCGGGATCACCCCCGCGTGCGCGGGGAGCAGGTGCCGCCATTTCGCCTCCCCCCACGGTCGGCGGGATCACCCCCGCGTGCGCGGGGAGCAGGCCTCCAGGTGGACGGGCTGGACGTCGAAGTCGGGATCACCCCCGCGTGCGCGGGGAGCAGCGTCTCCCTCGTGCGGTTGGCGTGGGCTTTGCGGGATCACCCCCGCGTGCGCGGGGAGCAGAGCAAATACGCAACACACGAAAGACACAGACTGGGATCACCCCCGCGTGCGCGGGGAGCAGGGAATCTGGGGCGCAACTCAACGGCCGGTAGATGGGATCACCCCCGCGTGCGCGGGGAGCAGCCGTCGGCGTGCTTGTCGCCACGCGCGCAGTATGGATCACCCCCGCGTGCGCGGGGAGCAGGGTGTCCCCGTGTGTTCTGCCTGGTCAACAGGGGGATCACCCCCGCGTGCGCGGGGAGCAGACCGTGGCCGGTAAGCGGCACAACCTGTTCACGGGATCACCCCCGCGTGCGCGGGGAGCAGGGATACGCCGAATTGATGTCGTACTCGAAGCAGGGATCACCCCCGCGTGCGCGGGGAGCAGGAGGTCCACACCGGTGGGCTCCGCAACGGCCAGGGATCACCCCCGCGTGCGCGGGGAGCAGCAGACTTCCATCCGGTGATGGTCACGGTCGCGGGGATCACCCCCGCGTGCGCGGGGAGCAGAGAACGCCGCTCGGGTACTTTACTCGGGCGGCGGGATCACCCCCGCGTGCGCGGGGAGCAGACTTGGAAAAGATAGATGCGGCATTCAGATTCGGGATCACCCCCGCGTGCGCGGGGAGCAGCCGACCATACGCCGAATGCTGCGGTGAGCACGGGGATCACCCCCGCGTGCGCGGGGAGCAGCTTACGTCTCCGTACTCCACAACTATGTCACGGGGATCACCCCCGCGTGCGCGGGGAGCAGTTTCCCGACTGCGAGACGTAGACGGTACATGCGGGATCACCCCCGCGTGCGCGGGGAGCAGGCTTCCTGACCTGCGGCGCTAGAGATCAAGTGAGCTGATTTTCTTCACTTTCAGTTTCAAGATCTTCATGCTTTCTGTGTCGGTCCGTGGAGTTAGGTATCCGGTTGCCTGCTGGTAGCCCGGTTCAGCGTAGCGGGTATGGAGAGCGCCGAACGGCTCGTAATCGAGGGGACATGAGTGGCCGTCACGGAACGCGATGTGGCACAGGTGGGTGCCCTTGGCGACCGCTTACGCCAGGATCGCCAGCCTTCGAGATGGACGATTGAACGTGGCGCTGCACCTAGCCGGAGATGCTCGGGCTGTCGGGCTCGTCCCGTTGGGGAGCAGGGTGGTCGACGCTGCGGGAGCCCGGCGTGGGTGCGTCTTTGCGTTGCTGAGGGGTGATGCGACCAACGGTGTCGCTGAGTTCGTCGACGCGGTCGGCGATGTCGCGGAGTTGGCGTAGGACTTCGCGAGCGAGCTGTTCACCGGTGGACATCCGCGCTTGTTCGGCTTGTGCGATGAGGTTGGTGAGGATGTTTCCGGCCTGGGTTGGCTGATCGGGATCGTTGTACACTGAGGGTGAGGACACGGCCTGGGCACGTTGGCTCAGGTTGTGGGGGTCGTGTTCGCCATCTGGTGGAGCGGCCCTCCTCTCGTTGAGGCGTAGTTCGGTGCCGGTGGTGGCTTCGAGGATCGTGGCGACGTCGACGATGCGGTTCCACCACTGGGGTTCGTCGGAGCGCAGTGCGCGTCCGGCGGACCAGGCGACGGCGTCTGCCATCCACAGTCCCGGGTGCGTGCGGTCTTTGACGTGCACGAGGCGCATGCGGTGGCTGATGGCCCTTTGGTCGAGCAGTCGGCGGTAGGCGCGTACGTCGCTGCGGTCGGTGGCAGGTACGCGGGTGCCGCTGTTGCGGGCGAGGCGCCATTCGTCGTCGCTGGCGCGGCTTTCGAGGATGACGTCACGGACGCGGTGGGTGTTGAGGTGACGCAGCAGGCGTTCGAGGCTGATCTGGCGGGCGTGTTCGCCTTGGCGTTCGAGGAAACGTGCGATGCGCGGGGTGGTTTCTGGTGGTGGTTCCGGGCTGCCGTGTCGCAGCGGGGTGTGCACGGAGATGACGGACCAGCCAGCGTGTTCGCTGACGACGTCGAGCATCTCTTCGATGATGCCAACGTGCCCTCGATGGTAGAGCACGGAGGAGTGGTAATCGTGGTCGTGGGCAGCGGCGCGTGCGGCGTCGATGGCTACAGCGACATCATCTTGTTCGATGAGGACCGCGGACATCAGGTAGGCGCCGGGACTGCCGCGTTGCTGGAGCCATGATTCGTCGACGTAGGCGATCGGGTGGCTGGGCATCAGTCGAGCTCCGTCTCGTTGTCGATGGCGCCCGTGGTAAGCCGTCGGTGGGCGGCGTCGGCGTGCTCGGACAGCCGGTCGGGCATGGGACCGCTGTGGAGTTGGGGCCTGGTGTCGTCGATGGCGCGGACGCGGTCGGTGGTGGTGGCGACGGCGTCGGAGAGGGCAGCGTTGCGTGTGGCGGCGCGGCGGGCGTGCTCGGTGTCGGCGGCGAGGCCGGCGTAGCGGGTGGGCAGGGCGTCGGCGTACCAGCGGGACCAGGTGGCGTGGCGGGTTTCCAGGCCGGCGGCGCGCTTCTGGTGGCTGTCGATCACGCCTTGCTGCTTGGCTAGTTCGTCGCGCAGGTTGGTGCTGTGGTGGGCGGCGGTGGTGGCCCGCTGGTGTGCGTCGCGGTGGGCGGTGGCGGCCCGGGTGCGGAAGGGGCCGTGCTGCCACCAGCGGGGCCGAACGGCGTGGGCGTGAGTGGTGGCCCGGTGGCCTGCGGCGTCGACGGCGGCGCGCAGGAGGGTGAGGTCGTGCTGGCGGTGTTCGGCGTCGGTGAGGTCGCGGTGGGCGGCGCGGAGTTGGTCGGCGACGTAGGGCGGTGTGGCGGCGTCGGCGGCGCGTTGGGCGTCGATGAGGTGGTGCAGGGTGTCGTTGTCGGCGGTGGTGAGGCGTCCGGCGAGGGCGGCGGTACCGAGCACGAGGCGGGCGCGGTGCCAGGCGTTCCAGCGGTGAATGTCGCTGATGGGTGGTTCGGCGCCGATGGGATGGTCGCTGGTGAGCTGGTACCGGTCGCGGTAGGCGACGACTACTTCGGCGCGGCCGAGCCACTGGTCGCGGCCTACGGGGTCGGTGGGGGCGTCGCCGAGGGCGCGTGCCCAGGCGGGCTGTTGGGTGGCGGCGAGGTCGGCGAGGGCTCCGATGCGGCGGTCGCAGATGGTAGCGACTTGGTGTAGGGCGTCGGCGATGTCGCTGGTCGCGGTGGCTGGCAGGCGGTCGGTGTAGGTGCCGGCTTGTGCAAGTGAGGTGGCGGTGATGGGGTCGGCGACGGTGCGAGTGAGGAGCCGGTCGATGCGCCAGGAGAGGACGGCGGCGACGTCGTCGGCGGTGTCGAGTTCGCGGTGGCGGATGGTGCGGCGTAGTACGTCGGCGGGGTCGTGTCCGGCGGCTTCGAGGGTGGTGAGACGGGTGATGAGGGCGGGTAGGGCGAGGTCGTCGGCCAGCCGGTCGGCGAGTGCTTGACCGGCGAGGTTGCGGACGGTGGTGAGGTAGTCGGGGATGCGTGCGCGGGCTGCGAGGTCGTCGTAGATGGGTGCCCAGGTGTGGAGGGCGTCGGCGTCGGCCCAGAGCTGGTGGTGGGTTTCGGTGGCGGAGCGCTCGGGTTGGGCGCGGCGCATGATGTCGGCGAGTACGGCGGTGCGGGCGGTTGGCGGCCGGGGTGGGGTGCCTTCGGCGGGGTGGTCGTCGGTGACGACATACGCCTCGTTGAGGGTGTGGCCGCGGGTGAGCATGACGTAGAGGCGGGCGAGGTTGGTGCGTTCGTCGACGAGCGCGCGGGCGGTGTGAACGGTGTGGCCTTGCACGGAGTCGACGGTGAGGGCGTAGGCCAGCTGCACGTGGTGGGTGGCGTAGGCGGCGGGCAGGGTGGCCGGTGTCTGGGTACGCAGGTTGGTGACGTGCAGCTGCCCGTTGCGGTCGACGGTGGTGATTCGCCATTGGTCGCGGTTGGCGACGAAGGCGGTTCCGGCGGTGAGACGCCGATCGTTGCGGCGGGTGACGACGATGTCGCCGACGCTGGCGTGGTTGCCGTCGTGTAGGCGCACGGCGGGGCCGGCGTGGACGAGGCCGGCGTGGAGGAGGATGTCGCGGGCGCGGTGGGCGAGGCCGGCGGCTTGGTCGTTGGTGTCGACCAGGAGCATGCTGTGTCGGCCGGCGGCGTGGTCAGCGGTCCACCGTTCGAGCATCTGACTGATGAGGTGTTCGCGGTGCCCGCCGTGGAGGCGACCTCGCCGGTCGTATTCGGCTAGGACAGTGAGGTCACCGGCGCGTAGACGCAGTGATGCTGGGGCCTCCCACGGCTGCCGGAACCGGTGGACGTGGAACAGCTCGATGGTGTTGCCGAGGCTGGCGAGGTACCGGAACAGTCCGCCCGGGCCGGCGGCGGAGATCTGCTCGGGGTCGCCGACGAGGATGAGTTTCCCGTCGACGGCGGCGAGTTGTGTTACGAGGCGTGCGAGGTCGTGGGTCGACACCTGGGACGCCTCGTCAATGATGACCCACTGCCCGGATGCGAGTCGCCAGTCGCTGGCTCGGGTACCTGCGGGTGGCCGGTCGTGGGCGTGTAGCCAGCGGGCGATGTTCTCGGTCCGGATGGTGGTGCCGTTGGGTTGGCGGGTCGCGTCGGCGAGCAGGTGCGCGGCGGATTGTCCGACGGTGAGGCCAAGCACGGGCACACCGCTGTGGCGGGCCGCGGCGACGACCGCGCGTTGCAGGTGGGTTTTGCCGGTGCCGGCCGGTCCGATGACGCCGGTGACGCGCCGGTCGTCGCCGACGAGGAAACGCAGCGCGGTCGCCTTGTCGCGGGGGAGCTGGAAGGTGTGGACGGCGGCGGCAAGCGCTTCAGGAGCGGCGGGCGCGGCGCCGCGTTGGTTGGCGTAGCTGATGACGTGCTTCTCGGCGGCGAGCACGGTGTGGGTGGTCATCCGCAGCTCACGGTGGCGGGTGTATTCGCTGTGTTGGTCACTGCCGCGTAGCAGGCTCGGTCCCCAGGTGACGAGTGCCGGTGGGGTGAGCACCCGCAGCCCGGCGGTGCCGTCGGCGATGACCTGCTCCGCGAGCTGCTGGACGCGTTGCCAGTCGCGGTCGGGTGAGGCACCGGGGTTGATGGCGAGGACTTGGCCGATGGCCAGTTCGAGCTGGTCGCGGCCGAAGACGGCGTGGGCGCGGCCGAGTTTGTGCACGGCGCGGGCCACGGCGAGCCGATCATCGGCGCGTACGGCGGCGTCGACGACGCGGTCGTGGTCGGCCGCAGGGATGTCGAGCTGCGCGGCGGCCGCGTGGAGGATGTGCTCGTCGATGGCCGCACGGTGGCCGGCGATGGTGGCGGCGCGGCGCAGCAACCGGGCGCCGGCGGCGGCCGTCGGGTTCGCGGCCGTGGTGTTGGTGAGGATGCGGTGGATCTGGGCGGCGGTGTCGAGTCCGGCTTGGCGGTCTTCGTTGTGCCAGCGGCGTACGGCCTGCTCGGTGGATTCGGCGCCGGTGTGTGTCCGTCGGGTGCGTAGCGTGGCGTCTTGGGCGCGACGGCGCCACCGGGCCGCCGGGGATCGTTCGGTGAGGGACGGCCGACTGACCCGGCGGTTCATCTCGGCGGTGATGGCGCTCCGCCGCTTGCTGTAGTGGCGCAGCGATGCCGGGCTCAGTCCCACGATCTCCCGGATGGAGGAGTCGTCGCGGGCGGCGAAGGTGACACCGAGGCGACGCTGTAGTTCACTTTCGACGGCGCGTTCGTAAGCGACGCGTCCGCTGACGGTAGCCCGGTAAAAGGCCCGTCCGTCGAGGGCGAGCCACTGCGCTCTGCCGTCACCGGTGACCGCTTTGACCTTGGCGGACACGACGATGTGGGAGTGCAGCTGGGGGTCACGTTCGCGGCTCATCCGGTGGTCGAACACCATCGCGGCCAGGCCGGCGGTGTCGAGCTGCCGGACCCCGCCTGCGCCCGTGCGGGTGAACGCGCCGTGCCGTTGAAGGTGGCTGAGCAGGGACCGTACGCCGGCATGATGGGCGGCCATGACGGCGTGCTTGACGCCGTCGTCGCTGAATGCCCAGAGCAGGCTGACGGACTTCACGGGAGAAACAGTGACGTCATAGCCGGAAACAGCCCGCCGTTCCGGGGTGGTCATGATGGACTGCCACACCCGAGTGCGCTGTTCGACGGTGGCGTCGGCTGGTAGTTGCGCCAAGGCACGTTGAACGGCTTGCTCACGGTATTCGTCGGTCATCGGTCGGTAGAGTCGCCATTTCTGTCCCAGCTGGTATCCGGCACTCGGGTGGCGTCCTTGGCCAATGAGATAACGCATCTGCTGCTCGGTGACCCAGCCGTCGACACCGAGAACGGCGGTACCGTTTCCGGCCCACCAACCGGGGCGCTCACCGCGGGCGGTGGGGTTCACGTAGTAGGGCGTGGGCCCGGTGGTGGCGAGCGGGCGCAGGTCATGTCGACCGGCGGCGACCTGCTCGACGAGGTAGCGGTAGCCGTCGCCGGGTGAGATGCGCGTGACCGACAACATGGCTCGACCGTAGAAGATCAACTCGCCGGAATCGGTGTGAGAATGCAAGGGGGTGTATCCCGTCTAAGGCGACGGTATGGGGTAGGAGAGCGATGTGGGGAGGTCAGGTGATGTCAGGCCAGACACGAACGGTCGGGGTAGGTGATGGTGAATTTGTGACCAGGGTCGAACGGTTCAATGAGTTGGGTCTGGTGAGGATGGCCTAGGGCTGGCTACGGTCGGGAAATGGCGAGTAAAACGGGGAACACGGCGGTTGTGGCGCTGCGGCAGCGGCAGGAGTTGGAACTTCGCGCGGTGAAGGCGGTCGAGCAGACCGCTGGGGCGTTGGATGAGGCGCAGCGGCGGCGGCGTGAGGCGTTGGCGCGGTTGGATGAGGAAGCCGCGTCGGTGGTGGCGGCGCATGAGCTGGCGGTGGCGGTGTTGTCGACGGTGCTGCGTGATGACGACCTGGCGGCGGCGTTGACCGGTGTGGACGTGGCGCGGGTGCGGGCGTACCGGCGTGGTGCCGACCATGCTGCGGTGCGGGCGCGGATCGCGGAGCTTGGCGCGGTGGTGCCTCGTCGCCGCAGAACGGCGGTACCGGTGCCGGAAACTCCGGCACCGGTACCTGGCGACAGTGGGTCTGGCGCGTCGTTTGAGCGCACGTAACGGTGCGGCCGGGGCGTTGGTTGTTAGGGCTGACCGAGTAGGCGACGGGCCTCGCCCGTGGCGACCCATCCGGCTAGGTCGTGGAACACGCGCGCGGAGCGTTTGGGGAGGGTGAGCGGGTACTGCTCAGGGTGCTGGACGTGGTGTTTGGCGGTCTGCCAGAGGTCGAGCAGGAGCGCGGACAGCCGGAGCGTGGCGCGCATCCGGCCGGGCTTGCAGTCGGGGCAGCGGTGGCGACGCGCGTACTTGATCAGGGCTACGACTGAGGTGCGCAGCTCTGCGGCGCGGATGGGATCGGTGGTGGGTTCTGTCGGCCAGGCCGGGGGGTCGCAGAGGTCGAGCAGTGTTAGCACGGAGGCCATGTGTTGGCGTGCGGCGTCGAGCAGGGGTAGCACGTGGTGTGTGTGGCTGTCGGTGGCCGCGAGGGGCAGTGTCGTTCTGGGCTGGTTGTGTGCGGACATGGGAGGGCTCCTGGGGTTGGTGTGGTGGGCGGCGTTCGCCGTGCCGTCCGGAGGCATCGTGCGGGCTGTGGGTGGCGGCCCGGGTTGTGACCGGGCCGCCGGGTTGGCTATCGGTAGCGGCGGCGGTGGTTGCCGCTGCGGGTGATGATGGTGATCAGACCGGGGTGGAACTCGCACACGCCGCCGCCGCGTTGCTTGGCGGTGTACATGGCGGTGTCTGCGTCTCGTAGGAGATCCGTTGCGGTGTGGTCGTTGTGGTCGGCCACCGCGAGTCCGACGCTGGCGTGACAGCCAACGGTCTGCCACCTGATCGTCAGTTCTAGTTCGTCGAGCGCGCGGGCGGCGGCGTGGGCGCTGGCACGCGCAATGTCCCTCTCACCGTCGATGACGATCAGGAACTCGTCGCCGCTCATGCGTCCGACGTAGGCGTTCGGTAGGTCGAGTCCGGTGAGGGACTCGGCGACTCGGCGGAGCACGAGGTCGCCGGCGGCGTGGCCGTGCTCGTCGTTGATGTCCTTGAAGCGGTTGAGGTCGAGCAGGGCCACGGAGACGGGTCGGTTGCGGTCGGCGAGCAGGCCGTCGAGGTGGGCGAGCAGCGCTCGCCGGTTGGGGAGCCCGGTCAGGGGGTCGTGGTGGGCCTCGTGGCGAGCGATGGCGTGTGCGGCGCGTAGGTGCCGGACGTAGGCCAGGAGCACCAGGCAGCACGCGGTGGTGCTGCCTAGCAGGGCGGTCTGGAAGTCGAGCATTCGTACTCCAGGGTCTGGGGTTTGTGTGTGGTGTTCGTTGGGGGTTCGCCGTCCCCTCTGAACACTTATTACTATACCTCCTAATGGGATTGGTGTAAACCGAGAATTGGTGCGTGAGCAGGGGGAGTCGGCGCAATCCGGCTCCCCCTGCTGGTGCCCTTACAGTTCGGTGTGGTGCGGTGGGTTGCCCAGGATGTGCACCTGATCGGTGAGGATCAGTGGCGCGTCAGCCGGCCCTTTGATGTGTGGGCGGACGTAGGTCCGGCGGCGCTGGGAGCGGCCGGGGCCGCATGGCTGCTCACGGAAGAATCCGGACACCCACCACCGCCGGGTGTAGACCCGTCCGGGCTTGCCCTCGGTGGCTTGACGGGCCTCTTGCTTGCGGCGAAGCCGCACGAGCCGCACGACGGGCGTGGGCCTGTTCGCGCGTTGGTACGCCTTGCGGGTCGACTTGTCGGCCTGCTGCTCGGTGATTTCGGCGTCGGGCTGGGTGGTGAGAATCCACGTGGCGATCAGAGCGCGCAGCATCGCGTTCGTTTGCTCGCTGTTGGGGCGGTACTGCCGTTCGAAGCGCAGCCCTGCTCCGGTGCTGACCGGGAGGAGCCAACCGAAGCGTTCGCGTAGGTCCTGCATCTCCCGTTCGGTGAGCGGCTGGCCCTGGGTGACGGTCTCGGCGGGCGTCAGGAAGGTTGTCCAGACTCCGCCGGGGATCGGTCCCCATTGGGCTCCGATGATTGGTACGCCGACGCCAGTGTCGGGCAGTGCGGGGTTGCAGACGGGGGTGTGCCAGATCAGGAAGCCGTCGGGGGTGGGCATCTCGGCGGGCGTGATGCGTATGTCGGTGAGGTCGCGTGCCGCGTGCATGGCGAGCGCGGTGAAGTCCGGGTCGATCCAGAAGATCCGTGCGTTTTCGGCGTGGCTTGCCATGAGCGCGGTGTATCGATCGAGTGGCGCGGGGTTGCCGCTGTCGATGACGACGGGGCGCGCGTCGAGGGCGGCACCGGGGAGCATGTGGCCGGGAACGGTGTAGGCCGCGCCGTCGTCAAGGGTGGTGAGGAGGTGTGTGCGTGCGGATGTACGCCAGAACCGCACCAATCGGTCGCGTACCTTCGGCAGCATCTGCGGGCGTAGCGTGCGGAGCTGCGTGGGGGGAGCGATTTCGACGGTCGGCGTGGCCTGCGCCTCGGGTGCTGGTCCGATGCTCAGGGGTTGCCGTGCGGGCGTGCCGGGCGTGGTGGCAAAGAGCGCGCGGTGTAGGGGGCCGAACATGTCGGCGTCGCTTGGTAGTCCTCGGCGACGGGCACGCTTGACCGCGCGGTCGGTGAGGCCGTCGACGTCATGGGCCTCGACGAGGCGGGCGCATCCTTCGCATGCGGCCCATTTGCCGCCGAGGTGATGCGTCTTCATGTGGTGATCGTCTGGAGCGATCATCTCGATGTTGAGCGAGCCGAATTCGAACGATGCCACCGGGTCGGGTGCCGAACAGAAGTCGCACGCCATCCGTACGGTGGTGAGTTCGCTCAGTGGGGCTGGATCTGGCTTGTGGTCGCCGTAGAACTGGGGATGCGTGAACGTCCTTTGGCCGTCAGTCGCGGTGATGACCGTGAGGGGGACGCCGCACGTGCGGCAGCCGTACCCCTCGACGTTCGGCGTATTGCCGAGGTCGTGAGTGTGCATGGTTCTCCCTGGGGTTTGTGTGTGGCGTTCGTTTGGGGGTTCGCCGTCCCCTCAGAACACCTATTACTATACCTCCTTACGGGTTGTAAGTCCATCCCAGACGTGTGATGAGCTGCCAGGATTTGCTGATCTTGTGGGTCGATGCCGGCGGTTGCGCCGGGAGCGTGCGCGGGGCGGGCATGGTTGCGCCCCGGTCTTCTTTCGGCGGTGGGGGGCGAGCTTGCTCGTCTGCGGCGCGCGCAGTGGAGGTCAAGTCCGGGCGCGGGGTTTCGAAGAAAGGATCATGCGTTCCTCAGCATGATGCTTTCTGAGCCGCGTTCGGACTTGACCGGAGCGAGCACGTCGCTAACCTGTTGCGGCCTCCCACCGGAGAAGGAGGGTCTTGGCAGTGCGGCCGGAGGCCGCTTCCGGGCTACCCGGCCCGCCACGGGCCGGGCCGCGTTGCGGAACTCGCACACCTACCGCAGCCAGCCAATCCGCTGGCGGTCAGTTGGTGGGGCGGAGGGGAAGGGCCTCGTCCAGGATCGCCCACAGGGTCTGTCGCTTCCACTGCCGGCGTCGTCGTCCTCTCACGCCCACGGATTCGGTGTCGGCGCGAGCCAGCACGTGATCCGGAAGTGCTTGGGCTCTGTTGTAGCCGAGCACCCGCGCCGCCTCTGGCGCGGCGACCAGTTCGTCAGGGTCGCCGGAGCGGTCGGGGCGGCCGCGTGCCGTCCCGGTGGGGCGTCCGGTGTGGGCTGCTCCCTTGCCTGTGCGGCTGTCGGCTAAGTCCCAGATGGTGCGTCGCTTCCATCGGCGCTGGGTCCTGCCGCCGGTCAGGGGCTGCTCCTCGTCGACATGGCTCAACAGCAGGGGCCACAGTCGGTTCTGCCCGGTGAGCGACCTGCGGCTCTTATATCCGAGGATGCGCGCGGCAGCCTCGGTGTCCACGAGTTCGTCCGGGTTGCCGGACCGGTCGACAGCCGCACGAGTGTCTTCCCTGGCCCGGTCGCGGGGCAGCCGGTAGCTGGCGATGTCGTCGGCGAACCACGAGCGGCCGTCGTCGGCGCGCTCAGGGAAGCCGCTGGTGTCGCGGTCGGCGTAGAGGCGGTCGAGGTGGCTGACGGAGATGCCCAGCATCTCTGCGGCCTGGGCACGGGTGACGACTCGCCGACCGCCCGGGGTGCGGGTAGACATGGGGTGATGATGCCGTACCAGTCCGGTGGTGACGCACGCCAGTCCAGGACGCGCGGGTGCGATGCTCGTGGCCATGCTTGTCCACCGGGCTCTCCGGACGGCTGTCGTAAGATGGGCGCCACGCGTTCGGCGTTTGGTCCCTGGGGCCTGTGTGGCGCCGGCGCTAGGTGGCCGGGGGGAGTTCGCCAAACTAACCCCCCGGCCGCTGCTTTCGGGGCTACGGGCGTGGTCCGTCTTGGTGGGCGACGACACCGCTGAGCTCCGTCGACGCGTCGCGGTGGCGTGCGGTGGTCTGACCGCGTCTGCCGAGGTAGTAGCGGGCGGCGCGGGCCAGGAGCCCGTACTGGGTGTCCCAGCGGGCTATCACGCGTCCGGTGGGTAGTTGCCGGGCGACGTACTCCCTGCGGTGGGTATCCCAACCTCCGCTGCACGTTGGTGCGTCCTCGGCGATGAGATCCCAGCGCTCGCCGCTGCTGGACGTCGTGTGAGCATGACGTTCGCGGGTGAGAGTCCAGTGGTTGCCCTGTCGGCTGACGAGCAGGCCATGCGGATGGCCGTCACGGAACAGGTGCATCCGACCGTGGCGATCGCGGAACATCACCACGTCGCCGCGCGAGTCGAGTGGACTGTTTGCCGCAACGGTGTACGGCGTCGTGTGCTCTGGTGGCCATTGCGTGGACTGCCCTGGGTTGGCTGCTGGGATGTCGAGTTGTTGTCTGGGCGCGGGTGGGGTGGGACGGACGATTCTCATGGTCTTCCTCGCTGAGTCGATAGCGGCCGCAAGGGCGGTGGACGGAGCGCCGGTCGCGGGCTGCGGTAGCCCTCGACCGGCGCTGCTGTCAGGCCGCGAGGGGTTCTGCGGTGCCGTCCGCCTCCTCGTCGGTCGTCGCGGTGGCGACGGCGGTCAGGAAGGCCGTCCGCTGGCTGGGTGCGCGGTTGGCGACGCCGTCGATGATGAGTTGTTCGACCTTGCCGACCTGGAAGCCGTTGGTGACGCACCACTGCAACCAGGCGGCCACCGCCGGGTCGGGTGCGCGCCACGAGGCGCGGGTGATGGCGCTTTCGTTGGCGGCGACGATGGCGGCCAGGGAGATGACCGTGTAGCGGGACTCGCTGACGCGGGAAGGCACCCGGTTGGTGCCGGCTTTCCTGCTCCTGCCGGGCGCGAGGAGGTCGTCCAGCATCTTGCGCCCACCTCTGATCCAGGTCGCAAGGATGTCGCAGGAGCCGGCCAACGTTTCCGCGATCAGCTTGTGGGTGCCCTTGGGTGGGGTCTTGGCCGCGAGGAGGTTGGCGAGCCACTCGCGGCGGACGGTGTTGGCGGCATCCATCGCCTTGTTGTTCGCGATGACGAGCCGCCGCTCAGCCTTCTGCTGCTCGGTCATGGCGCGGTTGACGGTGGTGGCGGCGTAGTGGGGCTGGCCGTGGCCGTACGTGCGGAAGTCCGTGCAGTATGCGTACTCCTTGAGGTGGTCCTGGGAGCGGTACAGCAGGACGGCGTGACCGGGGCATACGGCGTGGCCCTCAATGTCGAGCCGATCGCCCTGACTGTCACGGAGTTCCCTGATGCCCTTGATCTTTGGGTCGTCATAGCGGGGGAAGTCGTCGAGGAGGGTAACTCCGGCCGTGGTCAGCTCGGCGCGGCGGTTGGCTTCGGCATCGGCGGCGGCGCGGGCGCTGCGGGCCAGCTCAACCGCGCGGGCGAACGCGAACGGGCCTTCCTCGGCTTCTTCCAACAGCGATCCGACAATGTCGGTGTCGTCGGCGAACTCGGCGAGGGCGGCGGCCTGGGTGAAGTCCAGGCCGAGTTCGTGGGTACGCGCAACCGTGGCGCTGTTAAGGGTGGCGACGCGGCGACCGGCGCTGACCTGCTGCGGGGTGTAGCCGGTACGGCGGGCGATGTCGTCGTCGTTCATGCCGTCGAGAGCGAGCTGCTGGATGCCGCGTGCCTGCTGAACGGCGGTCGGGTCCTTGCGGTGCACCTGCCGCAACATGCTGATGATCTGTTCGCGGTTGTCGGCCAGGTCGTCGCGGATGATGGCCGCGATGTACTCCTGCCCGGCGTCGGCGGCGGACCAGTAGCGCTGCTCGCCGTCGATCAGCAGGTACCTGCCGTCGTCCTGCGGGATGACGATGACGGGGGACAGCAGTCCCTTCACTCCGTCTTCGCGCAGGTTCTCCGTGATTCCCGGCAGGGCCTGCGCGTCGTCGCGGACGTTGCTGGGGTTGGGCTTGATCGTGTCGAGACGCAGCAGCGTGTGGCGGCCGGGCAGCTCGGGTGCGATGTCGGTGGCGCGCGGGGCTACTTCGGCGTGCGTCTGGTCCGGAGCGTTCGGGTTGTGCCTGTCGACGCGGGTCGACTGCGGTGGCGTGTCGCTGATCGTGGTCACGGTGTTCCCTTTCGTGCGGGGTGTTGGTTGGCCGGTTCGGCCCGGGTTGCCGTCCGGGCGTAGATCCGGTGAATCTGAGCGTGCGATGCCGCCGGGTGGGCGGTGTGCGGATGCGCCTTGCGGGGGACGCAAGGGTGCGACGGGTTGTGCTCGGCCGGTTAGGCGGCCGGGCGTACGGCGGTCAGGTGGGGTCGACTGGCCGGTGTGGGCATGAGGCAGTCGGCGCAGGTGATGTGGTCCCAGCGGTGTGGGCTCGCGCCGTCGCCTGCGGGGCAGGGGCGGGCTTGCAGGTCGCGGATGTCGGCGGTGTTCAGGCAGAGGGGGCAGAGTCCCCAGTTGGCGGTCGGGCCGCCGGTGATGGACGTGTCGCAGAGGGCGCAGTACAGGCCGGCTTGGCGCATGGCCTGACCGATCACGTCGGCGGTGGCGATCGCGCGCCGCGCGGTGCCCGCGAGGTTCTTCCACGCGGCGGTGCGCTGGATGCGTTGCCAGTCGTTGTTGCTGAGCAGTGGATCGGGCAGGTTGACGATCCCGTCTGCCTGGGCGCGTAGGTACGCCTCGACTTCGGGTCGGCCGAACAGTGGTCCAGTCCATTGGTAGGTGCGGGCGAGGGCGGAGACGAGCTGCCGCGCGTCGGGTTCGGCGAGGTTACGGGGCATGGACACGCCGTGGGGCAGTCCGATGATCAGGGGCATGGTTTCTCCCAGGTGTGAGGGCGCACGGGTGTTGGGCGCGGATGTGGATCGGCCTGGTGTGGGGTGGGCAGCCCGCGTCGGCCGTGCATCGAGCATGCCGACGCGGGTCACCCCCGTGGCGAGTGCTGCCCTGGGTACCCGCCGGAGGGATGTCCGTCGGCGGCACCCGGGGTTGAGTCAGAGCGTGGCCGCTAGCTTCATCGCCCGGAGACCGAAGCCTTCCATGTCGAAGGCCGCGTCGGGATCGGTGAGGGTCTGGGCGGCGCTGGTGACGGCGTGCAGGATGCCGCCGGCCGTGCGATCGGCACCGTCGATGAAGTGGTTGAGGACGAGGCGCTGCTCGTCCTCGGTGAATCGCAGGCGTTGACCGATGACTCGGACGGTGTGGTCGGGATCGGCGATCCTGCGCCCTGCCTTCTCCTCGATTTCCTCGATCTTGCGCTGCACGTAGCGGACGTCGAGGAAGCGGCGCACGGCGTCACGGGCCTGCTTGGTGATCAGGGTCAGGTTGGCCTGCTGGGTGTCGCTGCTCCAGCGGATAGTGCCCTCGTCCATCTTCGCGCCGAGATGCACTGCCCGGAGGGCGTCTTCGGTGATCTTCATTCCGTTGTTGCAGATCTGGATGACGATGCGGGGCGTGACGGTGGCTGCGCCGCTGCCGGTTTCGCTGTTGGTGAAGTCGAAGCCCGCGAAGACCACCGGGTTGTCGGCCCCGGTTGCTCCGGTGAACGGGCTGCGGTAGTTGCGTAGTAGGGCGGGGGCGATCGACTTGATGGCCTCGGAGTGCACCCGCACGACCATGCGGCGTTCACTCAGGTCACACGAGAACTTGACTCGAATGCCCGATTCTTTGATACCTGACAGGATCGCGGTCAGGACGTCGAGGTTGTCGATGATCTTGTAGCCGTCGCTGAGGAAGGCGCGCATAATTCCGCCGCCACTGCCGTCCGAGAGGCAGCGGACGAGGTAGCGCTTGCCCTGACTGAGGTCGAGCCAGCCGTTGACGTTGGCGTCGTAGAGGTGCAATGCCTGCGCGCGGGTCTTGCGCAGGTAGGCGGTGGGGATACCGAGCTTGTCGGCCAGGCCCGCGTCGCCGAGTTCAGTGGGTCGGTAGAGCCCGTCGGAGGAGGTGACGCCGAACTCGTTGATGATGGGCTCCGCTCCGGTGAGGCGAATCAGTCCGGCCTCCGCTTGCAGCATCGCCGTCCCGGCGACGATGTCGAGCTTGTGTGCCTCCTGCTGCCGGAGGATGCCGCTCAGGTCCGCGAGGGTCGCGTTTCGGGCGGTCAGGGGGATGGTGTTGAGCGCGCTACTCACAGGCGATCCCTTCGGTTTGGGGTTGCTGGCGTGGGCTGGGGTTGCCGTCCCGCTCACATATTTAATGATACATGAAAGAGTGGTTTGGAATCTAGTCGAAGTCATTGAAGTGGCGGCACACATTTATGTGGTCATTGGGTTACTGGCCGTCGTTTTCTCTTTCTGTCGAGCGTGACGGCCGTTTCGCCCGTCGCCTTCGCACACCGAAAGGCGATACCAATGTGCGATTTTTCCCGGCGGCCTGATCTCTGATCCACCGGGTGTGACTGCGGCTGTCAAGTCTGGGGTATGGCTTGACAGCCGCAGTCACACCCGGTTGCCCTTGGGTAGGCCGCCGGGAAGGAGCGGAGTTGTCCTGTCTCTCCCGGAGCCTGCCTCGCCGGCGAGGCGCCGCGGTGCAGCGGCGGGACGCTGCCCGGCCGGAGGCCATCGACCGTAGGTCGATCGCCCAGCGAGCCGCGTCTGCAAGCTGGTGGTTGCCGAAGCATCCTGTCGGGATGCTGGTTCGGATGCCCCAGGCAGGTGCATGCATGCACGTGCCCGGTTGGTTGTCGTCTGGTGACCGCGGTTCGTTACTGGCGGCGTTGGCGGGTCCCCACCACGGGAGCAGCGGCGGAAGCTCGGCAAGTGGTCGGCGCGGGGGCTTCGGCGATTGCGACTCGCCGTCGTCGCCGTCCGTACTGAATTTAGGCAGGTCGCCCCAGCCGAAGTGCGGCGTTGGCTCGTTGGGCAGGACGCCGAGTGTTTCCCAGCGGGTCGATGCGGGACTCAGCGACCGTGCACCGATGCGCCCAATCGGCGCCGAAGTCGAACACGTACGCGAACTGCTCGCTGGCACCGAGCCGGCTTAGCTTGGTGTGGTCGCTGTCGATGTTGCCCTCGGGGGCCTCGCCGTCCCACAGCTCAAGCGGTGTGACCTGGGTTTGGTAGGCCATCGTTAACCTGTGCATGTGGGCCAAGTCCCAGCGGCCGAACGTCACGTCGATAGCGTCAGCGAACTGGGCAAAGGCATGCGACCGGCTCGCGGCGAGGACCCTCCCAGGCCGAGGCCACCAGTCGATTCCACGACCGGAGACCAACTCGACCTGGACGGACAACCAGGTATGCGCCACCGATCACCCTCCCATCGCTGCCGGGCCGAAGACTAAGCGTCACCGAGACCCGCCCCAGGCGCGGCCAACGGGTGGTGGGTTCGGCCGTGTCTGCCCAGGCGCTCGAAGGCGCACACCGGCACACATCGAGCCCGTCAGGTCGGAAAGCGTAGTCGCGGCAATGAACGACGCGCGCCTGCTCGGCAAGCTGGGCGCTCTGAATCTCAGGTCTTGGGCGGCGATCCGGCGGCCGGCCGGGGATCGAGCACCTTTCCGGTGCGGGCATTGATCCAGTCCTGTATGCGTTGGCGTCGCCAGTAGCGGACGACGCCTTGTGCCGGCGCTGGCTGCTCGTCGTCGGGCCGTGGAAGATAGCCGTCCTCGCCTCGGTCCCACGCCACTTTACTGAGGCCGACGTACTTATCCCATCCGCCTTGGGAGATGTCGAGAAGGCTGCGGAATTCGGAGGCGGAGAGAAGCTCGTCGGGGTCTCCATCGAGATCGACGTGGTGAACCCGCGCGCGAGAGGCTTCAACAATCCGCGGCAGGACGACGTCTCGAACGGTCTGCAGTGCGTCGAGCGGAAACCAGGCTTTGCGGTCCTGGATCGTCGCTGCGGGCCAGCCGGATCCCTGCGCACGCTGCTTCGGGGAGGTCTTGAGCCGTACCGTCTGTTCGGACCGTCCAGTCAACTGGGCGGCACCGGCGATGTCCGTATGCGGCTGGCCGCCGATGTCGCGGATCTCCATTCGGCCCTGCCTGCGTCGGTAGGTGAGCGGGTGGCGGCCGGAGAACCTCGTTCGTGTGGAACGAGGCGGCAACACCCCGGCCGCCGTTTCAACCAACAACCCCATCCACACATCACGCTGCTTAGCGGACGTGTGGCCGAAGTGGTGCCGAGCATAGCAGCCTGGCCTGCGGTTACAGGTTGGCCGAATCCTGTTGCTGCGGTAGTCATGCGGTCGGTGGCGCAGCCCTCTCGGCCCCCTGCACTGCCCTCTGATGCGCCTGCCGATTGCCAAGGGCCCGGGCGGTGCGCGGCTTCCTGCGGGATCAGGCGGCGCTGGCAGTGGAACCTGGCTGACCACTGGCGTACCGGGCACGGCGACGCGTGGCGCGCGGACGCCGAGTACATCGAGTGCCACCCATACCGGTGGGTGACAGCCCTACTGGACTGAGGCCAAGCGGGCGTCCCGGCACTTCAGCACCTCACTGCCGAAGTGCTACTGCTCCTCGCATGGGTGAGGGCACAGGCCTGTCGGCGTACGGATCAGGTTCACTGAGCTGGGGTCGCCATTGGTTGAGCGGGACCAATCCCGGCTCGATCATGGTGAAATCGCCGAACAGGTCGGTGATCTGCGCGTCGGTACGCAGGGTGACCTCGGTGCCGGCCTTGCGGCGGAAAACGTCCTTGCCGGCGGAGACGGTCGACGCGTTGTACCTGTCCGCCAAGGTGGCGCTGACGTGGGAGATCACTAACGCGCTGCCGGCGGCGAGCTGATCGCGTATCGGCGCGACGACGGCGTCGATCTGGTCTTGGGGAACGGTTTGTAGCACGGAGCAGTACAGCAACGCGGTTGGCTGGCCAAGGTCGATCACGGTGGCGAGGTCACCACCGGAGAGCGCGTCGAGGATCAGCTCGGGCTGGGTGAAGTCACCCTCGATCGCACGACAGGTTGGGTTCCCCGCGAGGATCCGGTTTGAGGCGACGACCGCGACCGGGTCGATATCGACATAAAGCACCCGGGCCTGCGGGTCGGCTGCTTGGGCAATCTCATGCACGTTGCCCTGGGTGGGGATACCACTGCCAAGATCGAGGAACTGCCGAATGCCTCGCTCGGTCAACGTCTCAACCGCCCGCTGCATGAACAGCCGGTTGGAGCGGGCCATGGCCCTCGACTCCGGCACCGCCTGGAGAATCTGTTCCGCAGCCGTACGGTCTGCCTCGAAATTCTGGCTGCCACCGAGAAGGTAGTCATAGATCCGAGCGACAGTTGCTTTGCCGCCGTCAAAGCTCCGTAACGCCTGATCCTCGGTCACTACCTTCCCCCGTCGTTGCGCATGCACTTGTCCCCGACCGGCCATTGTGGGATGGCGGCCGTCAATGACCACTCAGGACTCAGGAGGGTATCTTGAAAAGTCCCTCATGGCTACACTCTGATCTTCGAGCCGACACCGACCGTAGCGCGGGCGTCCGGCGCAGAAAGGTGTCATGGAGGACTGGTCCGTCCTTCACACACCCGCTGTGGGTCCCATGCCCTCGGAACCCCGATCAGGGCGGCTTATGGTCAGCCAGGCCGGCTTGTGGTCTGGCTGACCGGATCGCGGCCGGTCACAGCTCGGCGAGGATGCGAGCGCGTTGCTCGGCGGGCTCGCGGTCTTCTCGGAAGCGGGTTTCAACGGTTGGTTTGGCTGTTGCGTAACACGGTTGCGGCCAAGTCGAGTGCTGACGAGAGAGTGCGGTGGGCCGGTTCCGGAAGGTGTCCAAGGCCGAGGCCGCTTGCGTTGATCATTTGCTGTAGCGGGCCGTGGTGTTCGGGACCGGTGGCTGAGTGGTTGAGGAGATCGCGCGCTGCGTTGGCGTCCTGCTGCTGGATTACCTCTGCGGCCAGACGATCGATCAGGTCGGCTGCAACGGTTGTGGAAAGGTCGAGGGCGGTGAGGACGAGGCGGGTGCGAAATACCGAAAGTCCGGAGCCTGGCGCCATGGTTGAGGCTCGGTCGATCAGTTCTCGGTCGGCTCGGCTTCGATCGCCGGCGGCGGCTGCGCACCAGATGTGTAGGAGATCGCGTAGCAGTTCCTCCCACGGGTGCTCGATCGTGGTGCGGTTGAGGATGGCGGTAGCTGCGGGGGTGTTGCCGTGGATGAGGTGGGCCACGACGGCGACCTGCCGTCCGTCGCGGAGAGTGTCCCCGATTCCGTCGTAACGTTGGACGTGCGTCATGGCGTCGGTCCATCGGCCGGTGACGGTGAGTGCGCGGGTTCCGTCGGAGAGTAGAACGTTGCGGAGCCAGTGGGTGATCTGTTCGCGTTCTTCGGCCTCCGCAGGGAGCTGCCGGGGATGTATCTCCAACCCGCTGATGACGATGGGGTCGCTGTCGACGACCGCCTGGTAGAGGTCGGTGAGCAGGTGGTGAGCGCTTTCGCCGTCGCCGGCGCGGATGCGGAGGCGGGCGAGATTGACGACGGGTTCGAGAGCGAATCGGGCGGTGTACCCGTTGAGAGGGGCGCGGCTGAGGTAGAGGTACGCGTGACGGTGGCACCAGAGTTCGGCGAGTTCTGAGTCTGCGCAGTCGGAGGCGACGAGAGCGGCTCCGTTGAACACCATGGACGCCTTCTCCGGGTCGTGTTCGCGGTGTGCGGTCTCGGCGAGCCCGGCGAGTCGCGTTACCCGTGCGTCGAGCGGTGTGGCTGGCGGGCGTTTGCGGGCGACGAGGGGAAATCGGGCGGCGATGGTAGGGACGACGGGCATGGTGTCCTCATCTGCTGCGGAAGGCCGTGCCGTGGGCGCGAGGGGTGCGCTTGCCTGCCGTGGTGCATGCCAGGCCGGCCGTGCTCGCATCGGGACGCCGGGGCGGGGTTCCGCCCGGTGCCGTGTGGTCAGAAGGAGATGGTGAGGACCGTGTCGGGTCGGCTGATGTCGCCGGTCTGGGCCGGTCGGGTTCCGGCGCGGTGGGCGGTGACGGTGGGCGTGTTGGGGCGGCCTGTCTCGTCCCACTGGTCGAGCAGGTCGGTCAGTTCCGCGGCGAGCTTGTCGGCCTCGGGTCCGTTGGCGATGGCGCCGAGTTCGTGCTGGCCGTCGCCGGTGTCTTGGAAGGCGAGGTAGGCGATGGTGCCGCCGTGGTAGATGGCGGCTCCGGCCCATCGGTAGGCGGGGGTGACCAGTGCGCTGGTGCGGGCGGTGTCGCCTGCGCGGAGACGGCCGAACGGCTTGCTGGCGTTCATGAGGAGCCACAGGTCGAGGTGGCCGATGGGGTCGTCGTCGGTGACCTGGATGCCGGTCCAGCGTTCGTACCGGGGGTGGTGGAGGGCGCGGGCGAGGGCGGTGCGGTCGGGTTGGTCGGCGGCGTCGAGTTTGAGGACCACATCGCAGTCCAAGCGGACGTGCTGGTCGGCGTGCTCGGCCGTACCGCGCATGGGTACGAATCCGCAGACCAGCGGTGTCGTGGCGCTGACCAGGGTGGTGGGGCCGGTGCGGTCGAAGGCGAAGCACCGGGTCAGGCCGCTCTCGTGCACGCGCAGTGGGACGACGATGCGGCCGTGGTCGGCGAGTTGGTCCCACCAGGCTGCCTGGATGTCCCATGCTCCGGCGGTGATGATGGCCCGGTCGTACGGGGCGGACGCGGGGTGGCCGAAGGCTCCGTCGCCGCAGATCACCTCGACGGTGTCGTAGCCGGCGCGGTCGAGGCCGGCGCGGGCGCCGTCGGCGAGGTCCTGGTCGAGTTCGATCGTCGTGATCGTGCCGGCGGGGCTGGTCAGCTCGGCGAGGAGGGCGGCGTTGATGCCGGTGGCGGCGCCGATCTCCAGGACGTGGTCTCCGGGTTGCGGGTCGAGTTGTTCGAGCATGTCCGCGACGAGGCTGGGGCTTGATGCCGACGACAGCGCGGCGCCGTGGGGGTCGCGTTTGGTGACGATCTGGCGGCGGGTGTAGACGGTTTCCAGATCGACGCCGGGGAGGAACTGCTCGCGGGGCACCGTCCGGAACGCCTGCTCGACAGAGGCGGAACGGATGTGGCCGCGCTGTTTGAGGGTGGTGACGAGCTGCTCGCGCAGTGCCGCTGCGTCGACGGTTTCAGGTGTGGTTTGGGAGGTGTTCACTGCTTTTACCCTACTGTCGGTCGTCCCGGCGCAGTGGTCGCCGGCTGGAGTGCGGGACGTGTGGAATGTGACGTGTACGGCGGCTGTGGCCAGCAGCCAGGTATCGGTGGCAGAGATGCCGAGCCGGTTGAACAGGAACAGGACGTGGTGGGTCAAGACGCCGCGCAGGTCGCGGGTCAGCGTGCCGTTCCGGTCGAGGAACCTGAGGTCTCTGCCTGCCTGCTCGTGCGCCCTCGACCATGAAGGAGTGGTGCTCAACGGGCTGCCCGGTGTGTCGTCGTTGGCGGTGACCAGACGCTGCACGGCGGCGATCAGCGTGGGGCTCGGCTCGGGCGTGTGGGGTTGGTGCCGGCGGGTGGTGATATGCCGCCAGACATCGCCCTGTTCGGAGAATTCGAGGCCGGCGGCGCGCATGAGGCGGGTGGCGAGCAGCACGCCAAGCTCTCGTCGGTGGTCGCCGCCGCCGGCGAGGTGGCCGAGGATGTGGCGGCTGTCGGCGTGGAAGAGGGTGTGGGCGATCGTCATCGCGTCGTCGCCGCCGAAGGCGTACGCCTCGGCCCGGTAGAAGGGCTCGGCGACATCGCGGATTCGGTCGTCGGCGGTGATGTCGGCGAGCAGGGCGTAGACCGGGGGGAGCCGACCGCCGGGCAGCAGCCGCAGCCGCCACGTCTCGGACTTGCGGACGAACCAGAACGCACGGATCACGCCGTCGTCCTCTGCGGCGACGAGCGCGGGGGCGAGCCGGTCCGCGGCGTACTTCTCAGCAGTTCGCCAGTTGGCGAAGGTCAGGTTCACCTGGCGCCACCGGCTGAGCGGCCCTGTGTCCGGTGGTGGTTCGGTGTCGGGATCGAGGTTTATGACGTTTTCCTCGTCTAGTTGATCAGCAGGCTCGTGGACCAGTGGATGTCGGTGCCGGTTGCGAAGGTGTGCAGGGTGAGGGCGATGCCGGCGGGGCCTGAGATCAGGCCGGATGGCGCGGGGGTGGGGTTTGCGGCGTGCTGGATCAGCCGGCGCATCAGGTGAGGCACGGCGGCGGGCAGGCTGGTGTCGCGGGCTTCGGCGGCTGCGTACCAGAGGGTGGCGGCGAGTCCTGCCCAGCCGTGGCACAGCGCCGGGTCGATAATCCGGCTGAGCTGGACGGGGTCGGCCAGGCAACGGGCCAGCGCGTCTTCCGCCGCCTGCCGCCGGGCGGGGTCGCCGAGGGCGATCCCGGCGAGCTGCTGGGCGCGGGCGACACCGGGGGTGCCGTAGCACCAGGACGGCCGAGCCGGCCCGTTCACCGCGGGCTGCCCGGCGTGCAACTCCGCGACGGTGATCTTTTCGGGCCACCACGGGCCCGATGGGCTCACCTGCTCCCATGTGTCCAGCCACGAGCAGATCCGGCTGATCGCCTCGGTCTGCCCCGGCACCCGGATGTCCTGACGCACTGCCAGAGCCAGCAGGGCCAGGGGACCGGTGATGCCGTGCGCCATGCCGACGTTGGCATGCCCGCCCCGCTCAGGGCCCTCGGCATTGGGTGGGTCTGCGCTCCACCAACCCGGCGCGAGCCGGCCTGCCTCGTCGTCAGCGTCGACCGGCTCGGTGAGCCGCACCAGGTATGCCAGTACCCGGCGCAGCAGGTCGCCGCCAGGGTGACGGCGCAGCAGGTGGGCTCCCAGGCCGGTCAGCCCGCGGACGAGGTCGAACTCCGACAGCGAGGGCCGGGCACCGACTCCGAGGCGCGCCTCGGCGGCGGCCAGCCGACGCCCGGCAAGGTCCGCGACCGCGTGATCCAGGGCGTCCAGGGCAGCCGGTCGGGCGTGCGGCATGGCCGTGGTCAGGGCGTGAGTGACAGCGGGTACACCGAACCACAGACCCGCTCCGGTGCCGTTGTTCAGCGTCTCCGCGCTCGCGCGGCGCAGCCACGCACGGACCGGCTCCCATCCACCGTGCCCCGTCTGCGCGCGTACCCCGTGCAGGATCGCCACGCCGGCGGCCCCTTTGGACAGCGATTGGCTGTACCAGCGCGTGCCTCGCGGCCCGTAGTCGACACCGGTGGGTTGGGCAGGCGGCTCGGTCAGGGTGTCGGTGATGCACGAGGCCGTCGTCTCGGCCGCTCGTCGCAGCGGCGTGGCACGCAGGGTGACGGTCATCGGCCAGCTCCTGTGGTGCGATCACGGCGACGTACCGCCGCCAGCGCGATGTGGCGGGCGAGCCGATACGTGACCTGCTCGGCAGCCTCGTCCGGGCCGTGCGCGCGAACGAAAAGCAGATGCATCAGCGACGTGAGCACCCCAGCGGGAGTCAGCGGGCCGCTGGAGGCCGACAACGCATCGGCATACCGGGCGGCGGCCCGGGAACGTTCCCGCCACGCGCGCCGAACTGGCTTCGGTAACGACGTCGGATCGAGGGTGACCGCCTGGCGCAGGACACCCCGGTCGATCGGCGCCCGGCCGGCGTGTTCCGGCCGGGCGACAAACCACTCGCACCCGTCGTCGCGGCTGCCGAGCATCGCGGCGGCCAGGTCGATCATGCTCGCGGCGGTCAGCGCCTGCGGGTCGTGCCGGGATTCGTCCTTCGTCGCCATCTGGGTCACGGCGGCGCGGGAGTCCGCGGCGAACAGCTCCTCGGCGGCAGACATGGCTGGGCCGTCGCCGTACCGGCCGGTCTCGGGACGATAGGTCTCCAGGCGCAGATCACCCGCGAGCCCTTGCTGCCGAAGCGCGACCGCCCACCGGCCGACTCTGACCGCCGCCTGACCGTAGTCGTCCGTGTGCAGCCGCAGCCGCAGCCGCAGGTGCGGGTAGGGGCGGCGCATGCGGATGAACCACCAGATCGGCGGTTCGGGCCAGTCAGCGAACAGCGCGGGCAGCCCTCGCCGCAACACCAACTCCATCATCGACGGCGCGACAGCGAGCGATCCAGACAGCAACCCGCTCTCTCCCGGCGCAACCGGATCAGCCGGCACAGGAGGCGGCCACGAGCCTCGGCCAGCGACCGCGGCCGGAGCTGTGGCCGGAGCGGCTGTGGAGGCGACCGGTACGACGATTTCGTGCGCGCGTCCGGACAGCCATCCGAAGTCCTCCAGCCCCGCCGCCTCGACGATGGTGACCGCCGCGTCGCTGTTGGCGTCCAGGTGGGCGCGCAACAGCGACCGGTCCATGGCCTGATCGAGGTCGAGCCGCAGCCGCTGGTCGCCGCTGCCGACCTGCACCCACCTCGGCAGCCGCAGCCTCTCCCGCAGCGCTTCCCATGCCGCCGACCATTCGCCGTCGCTGACGGATGGAGCGGGCAGCCGCGCCGGGTCGATCCGCCACCGCGCCGCGGACAGGAGAACCCGGCCGTACCGCAGGGCGGGTCGAAACGGCAGACCGGACGCCGCGCCCCAGTCGAACGGCGTGAGCCGAGCGTCCAAGGATCGCGGCAGCTCGACGAGGAACCGGGCGAGCAGCGGCATGGTGTGCACGGCTGCGGCGTGCGCCACGGTGGGCTCGACCACCCGACGCCGCGACATCGACACCACAACCAACCGATCGCCGCCGGCAGCCACGCCAAGGTCGTCGAGGCCGATCACATCGCCGGCAACCGGGCGGTGCTCGGCCATGCCGACCAGCCACGGAAGGACCTGCGGGGACCTGAGCACGTTCTGGGCATGCAACCTGCGCGGCGGGAAGCTCACCTGCGCCGGCATGGCCCCTTCCACCGCGACCGGCAGACGCGCGAACTCCCGACACATCCACTCACGCTCGGCATACGGCAGCACGTCGAGGAAACGGCCACCCGTCGCCATCGCCGAGCGGCCCATACCCGTCACCGCGACCAGGAACCGGCCCTCCTCCAACGCGCGCAACGACACCGCGCGCACCTCCGCCGATACATCCACATGCGGACTGACAAGACCCTCGGGGTCTGGGCCGGCGAGCGCCCGCACAGCCGCATCATCGAGGACCACCTCACGGACACCGTCGATCACCGCCTGCTGCGCCAACGCCAACAAGCGCTCATCCCGCCGGCCGGACAGCGGCACCGCCGGGACATCGACGCTGCCGAAGTGCTCCGGGTAGCCCAGACCGGCCACCGGATCGACCACCTCGGCAAGCGGCACCACCGCCGCCATCCCGTACCGATCGACAAACCGGGCATGGTAAGCGCGCCACTCCGGCCGCCCCGTCGGATGCGGCGTCAACCGACGCAGCACCTCCACCGACGCGATGACCTCTGCGGCGACCTGATGCGGCACCACAACCTGATCCGCGAGCCGGACATCCACCGCCAACGGCTGCCGAGCCACCGCCAACTCCCGCATCCGAGCGGCCAGCCCACGCACGTCCGCCGCCCGGCCTGCGGTGGCACCGAGGCGACCGTGCAGCGCCCGAAGCTCCTGAACCATCTGCCCGCCGGGGTCGGTATGAGGGATGGCGTCAAGCTGGTCCAAGACGTGCTTGATCGGGTCGGCGCAGGTAGACGGCGGCCGCAGAGCAGATATCAACACGCCCTGGCCGACCAGGTCGACCACCAGCGCCTCAGCCGACGTACGCGGGAAGTCCGGGTAGCTGGCGGCGACCTTGTCGACCAGGTCAGCCCACAGCACCGGCACGCAGGCCAGCGACATCGCCAGCCGCACCGCCTCGGTACGCCTCACCGAGAACGCGCCCCCGGGGCCTGCGCAGGCATGGGGCCGGCACTCCACGACGATCCGAAGCCCAGACACCCGCGCCAGGTTGTTCACCTGGACATACAGGCCACGGCGTACGGCCGGATCGGCCTCAAGCTGCGCGACCAGCGACGCCAGCCACTCCGCGTCCGGGCGTACACGCACCGCCGACCGCTCTGACGACGCCACCGCGGCTACCGTGTCGAAACGCAACGTCGCCACTCCCGAGAACAACCCGAAGGGCGTCGCCCGTCGCCGAGCGCGGACCAGGTACCGCGCCAACGCCAACGCCAACCGCCACCCTTGGCCAGCGTCGAACCTTCCGCCAGCGAGAGCCGCCTCTACACGGTCGGCGAATCCGGGACTCGCCACCCAGACCGCTTCCGCCATCCCGACCTGACGCCAGGTCGCCCGCAGCCAGGCTTCGACACCGGCAGGATCGTGCCGGTGCGACCAGGGCACCCCATGATCCGGCCACACATGAGCTGCGATGCGGACGGTGGCGGCATCAACAGTGCGAAACATGACACCTTCCTGCCGTCAACACTTCCCTGCGAGGCCCTGCCTTCGTGGGACGCCGGTTCCGGCGGGCGCACGGGGGACCGCCCGCCGGAACCGACTGAAGTGCGGCGACTAGCAGTCGCTGCCCTTCACGGTGTCGCAGCCGTCGTCCGTGTCCGCCAACAACGCCGCGGCGACCGGACCCTCCGTGACGATCTCCACGTCGAGCTGGAACGGGTCACCGCTGACGGCGAGCAGGTTGTCCATGACTGGTCCCTCCAACGAGACTTGCGATGGGTGGGCAGGCAGCCCCAGCGGCTACCGACCCGTCGGCTACTTCACGTTCCTCTGTAGCCAGCGTCGAGAAACGGGAGCTGCCGCTGCCGGCCGAACAGCGACGCACGCCTTCCCTGACCTCGGCAAGCAGGCCTGAAGCGGCCGGCTGCCGCCTAAAGCCTCACCGGCTACGCCTTACACGATCACTCATAGTGAATGGTGCGGGAATACCGACTTGCGGTCCGACTTCGCGGTGGCCCGTGTCGCTTCGCGGCGTGACAGCGTGAGAGCTGGATGATCTAGACAACCGGTGGCATAGTCGGCGGAGGTCGGCATGCTGGGTAGAGGGGAAATCGGTGCCTCGTCATCCGGACACCATGATCAGGCCGAACACCGCGCTCAGTGAGGCCCGGCGTCGTCTGTCCTCGCCGATGCGTCCTGGCCAGTGCATGTCCCGCAGCGAGCTGGCCGATGCGGTCAACGCGGCGCTCGACCGCATTTGCTCGGGCCGTGACGTCACCGCCCATTACGTCGACTTCCGTTGGGTCGGCAAGCTGGAGCGTGGCGAGCATCGCTGGCCCAGCGAAGCGCGGCGAGCAGCGCTGCGTCGGGTACTCGACGCCGCCACCGATGCTGATCTCGACCTCTACAGCCCTCGACGAAGCGATGGAACAGGCGTCGTCGACGAGACGCCCGAGCCACGACCAGGCAGCTGGGACGAGACCATCCACCTGTTGCGTGAACAGTGGCATCTCTTGGTCGAGAACGACAAAATGTTCGGCCCCGAGTACGCGCTGATGGGCGTCACCAGACAACTGACAACGATCGAGGACCTTCCCAACGAGGTGCCCCAGGCGCTTCGCCCCGCCGTCATCCGCCTCGCCGCGCAATACGCCGAATCCGCGGCCTGGCTGCACCAATCCCTCGACGACCACGCCGCAGGCCACCGCCGGACACGACAGGCTCTCGCCTGGGCAGGCCAGATCGCCGACCCGACCATGACCGCCTGGGCTGCCTACCGCAGCAGCCAACAGTGGTTGACCAGCGGACACCCCGCCCAGGCCGTTGAGCAGGCCGAAGCGGCGCTGCTTTACGACCAGAAGCTCCCCGGACCGATGCGGGCGGCGCTGCGTGTCCAGCACGCGCACTCCCTCGCCGCAACAGGCGAGCACCGCGCGGCGCTGCGCCTGCTGGACGCCGCGCATCGCTGGGCGGCGGACCGCCACCCGGGAAAGCCAGAGGGCGAGCACGGCTCCTACTGCACCAGCGGCTACATCGAAGTGCACCGCGGGGCCTGTCTTCGGCTGGCGCAGCGGCCACAAGAGGCCATCGGCGTCATCGACGAAGCTCTTCCTGCGATTCCACGGCAGCATCGCCAGGACTTCGCCTCCGCCCTGCTGAACAAGGCAATGGCCCATGCCGCAGCGAACCAGCCCGACCAGGCTGCGGTGACGGCACACCACGCCTTGCCGATCGCGCGTCGGGCGGGATCACGACGAATCCTGCATCAACTCGCGTACCTCGGCGCCGCAGTTAACGTGCACCAGCAACTACCAGAGGTCCGCGTCTTTCTAGATGACCTCAAGGAGGTCACCTGATGGCATCCGACGTCGAGTTGACCGCGATGCGGCAAGCGATCACGTTGTCCTCGTTCGGCTTGGGCACCACGAGCCCAAACCCGCCCGTCGGCTGCGTCATCCTCGATCGCCGTGGTGACGTTGTCGGCGCCGGCTATCACCGGCGCAAAGGAGAAGCCCACGCCGAAGTGAACGCGCTCAGCACGGCGGGCGCCGCAGCGCGAGGCGGCACCGCCGTCGTCACGCTCGAACCCTGCAACCACATCGGCGTCACCCCGGCCTGCCGCCAGGAACTCATCAACGCCGGCGTCACCAGAGTCGTCATCAGCGTCCTCGACCCGACCTCCCGAGGCGACGGCGGCGCCGCGATGCTCACCGCCCACGGCATTGAGGTCGAGACCAACGTGCTGCCCGACGAGACCCTCACCGTCCTCGGCCCCTGGCTTGTCGCCACCCGCCGCCGCCGTCCCTACCTGATCTGGACCTACGCCTTCGACACGCAGGACAGCCAGCCTGTCAACGAGCAACTAACCGCGGATCTGCGAAGTGGGACAGACCTCGTGCTCAGCGACAAGACCCTTGAGGAGGGCGTTTCCGGCGGTCACGCGCCCGAACACTTCACGCTGCCCGACGACCTGAGCGGTGATCTCCGACCGTGGCTGTCAGCCTGCTACGCCACCGGCTCGCGAACCATCCTGGCCGTCGGAGCCCATCATTCCGGCGCATTCCACGACAACCTTGACTGCGTCGATGAGATCGTGGTCGCCATCAAAAAAACCCCACCGACGGGGGCCCTCGCGGCAGCCACCGCGGACCTCACGCCGGCGGGTTTCGAGTTGGCTGATATCTCGCCCGACAGCACGGGAGTGCGTGTTCACCTCCGCCGGCCCAAGCCGTCTCCTGAAAGAGCCGACATCGCACAGCCGGGCATGCGCTGATGCGCTGCTGCCGCAGCTGAGATCGAGCGATCACTGCCTGCCATACCTAGAATGCGTGAGCCTAGAACAAGCACGCCGAGTTGATGGCGCCGGCCAGCTCGGCTTGGGACAAGTTGTCGGCTCCGCCTGAAAACTGACCACGTGGTTCCGGCTGAATCGGGACCACCTCCTGAAGCATCGGGAGGTGCTGAGCGTGGAGGACTGGGCGGAGATCCGGCGGCTGCGGCGGTCGGAGGGTATGGCGATCCAGGCCATTGCACGGCGGTTGAGGATGTCTCGCAACACCGTGAAGAAGGCCTTGGCCAGTGATGAGCCGCCGCGGTATCGGCGGGCGGCGAAGGGCTCGATCGTGGATGCGGTCGAGCCGCAGATCCGGGCGTTGTTGGCGGAGTTCCCGGAGATGCCGACGACGGTGATCATGGAGCGGGTCGGGTGGACCCGCGGCAAGACGGTGTTCTGTGATCGGGTGCAGCAGTTGCGGCCGTTGTTCCGTCGCCCTGATCCGGCCCAGCGGACGGAGTATCTGCCCGGTGAGCTGGCGCAGTGCGATCTGTGGTTCCCACCGGCGGACGTGTCGTTGGGCTTCGGGCAGGTCGGCCGGCCGCCCGTGCTGGTGATGGTGTCGGGGTATTCGCGGTGGCTGTCGGCGGTGATGATTCCGTCCCGGCAGTCGCCGGACCTGCTGGGCGGGCACTGGACGCTGATCTCGGGGTGGGACCGGACGCCCAAGGCCCTGGTCTGGGACAACGAGTCCGCAGTCGGGCAGTGGCGGGCCGGCAGGCCTCAGCTGACCGAGGCGATGAACGCCTTCCGCGGCACCCTCGGCATCAAGGTGATCCAGTGCCGGCCAGCAGACCCGGAGGCCAAGGGCCTGGTCGAGCGGGCCAACGGCTATCTGGAGACCTCGTTCCTGCCCGGACGCCGCTTCGCCTCACCCGGCGACTTCAACGCCCAGCTGTCCGAGTGGTTGGTGCGGGCGAACAACCGCCAGCACCGCATGTTGGGCTGCCGACCCGTGGACCGGTGGGACGCCGACCGGGCCGCGATGCTGTCGCTGCCGCCGGTCGCACCGATGGTCGGCTGGCGACAGACCACACGGTTGCCTAGGGATCATTACGTCCGGTTGGACAGCAACGACTACTCGGTGCACCCGGCGGCGGTGGGCCGACGAGTGGACGTCGTCGCCGACGCCGACCGGGTGCAGGTGTTCTGCGAGGACCGCCTCGTCGCCCGGCATGACCGATGCTGGGCTAAGCACCAGAGCATCACCGACCTGGCTCACCGCCGGGCCGCCGCCGATCTGCGGACAGCGGCCCGGCAGGCATCAGCGCCGGCAGTCACGACCGAGGTGGAGCACCGCCGACTGGCCGATTACGACCGCATGTTCGGCCTCGACATAGAGGTGGCTGCGTGATGGCCACCAAGACCAACCGCAACGTCGCATCCGAGATCGCGTTCCTCACCCGTGCCCTGAAGGCGCCCTCCCTGGCCGCGTCGGTCGAACGCCTGGCGGAGCGGGCCCGGGCGGAGTCCTGGACGCATGAGGAGTTCCTCGCCGCCTGCCTGCAACGCGAAGTCGCCGCCCGGGAAGCCCACGGCGGTGAGGGCCGTATCCGGGCTGCGAGGTTCCCGGCCCGCAAGAGCCTGGAAGAGTTCGACTTCGACCACCAACGGTCCCTGAAGCGGGAGACGATCGCCCACCTCGGCACCCTCGACTTCGTGGCGTCGAAGGAGAACGTCGTCTTCTTGGGCCCGCCCGGCACCGGAAAAACGCACCTGTCCATCGGCCTCGGGATCCGGGCCTGTCAGGCCGGACACCGGGTCGCGTTCGCCACCGCCGCCCAATGGGTGTCCCGCCTCGCTGATGCCCACCACGCCGGCCGGCTGCAAGACGAACTGGTCAAGCTCGGCAGGATCCCGCTGCTGATCGTCGACGAGGTCGGCTACATCCCCTTCGAAGCCGAAGCCGCGAACCTGTTCTTCCAGCTCGTCTCCAACCGCTACGAACGGGCCTCGCTGATCGTCACCAGCAACAAGCCCTTCGGCCGGTGGGGCGAAGTGTTCGGCGACGACGTCGTCGCCGCGGCCATGATCGACCGCCTCGTTCACCACGCCGAGGTGATCTCAATGAAGGGCGACAGCTACCGACTCAAAGACCGCGACCTCGGCCGCGTCCCCGCGGCCACCAAGACCAACGACTAAAGATCAACAAAACCGAGGTGGTCCAGTTTCAGCCGGACCACGGTGGTCCCGTTTGAGGCGGCGTTGACACAAGTGCTGGCCGGGCTGTCACGGGCACGCCAGCGGGGCTTGACCCCTGATCCTGGACACGGGGTTTATGCGGCCGGGGCGAGCGTAGCTGGCGTCGGGCGGGTGTTCTTCTCGTAGGTGATCGGTGATTGCTGTCGGAGGCGTGAGTGGCGTCGGACGGT
>NZ_JAGPXQ010000051.1:0-37018 GCF_018070435.1 Micromonospora sp. C51
GGGTGGGTGGGCTATAGGACGATGGAGACCATCCGACCGGGCACGACGATGACCTTGCGGGGTTCCTTACCGGCCAGCGGAGCGGCCACCGCCGCCAGGGCCGCCTGCCGTACGTCGTCCTCGCCGGCGTCGGCGGGCACCTCGACGCGACCCCGGACCTTGCCGTTGACCTGCACCGGGTAGGTGACCGTCTCGGCGACCAGCAGGGCCGGGTCGGCGACCGGGAAGTCCGCGTACGTCAGCGAGGTGGAGTGGCCCAGCCGCTGCCACAGCTCCTCGGCGATGTGCGGGGCGAACGGCGCGACCATCAGCACCAGCGGCTCGGCCACCTCGCGTGGGGTACGCGACAGGCGGGTCACCCCGTTGGTCAGCTCGATCAGCTTGGCGATCGCGGTGTTGAACCGGATCTGCTCCATGTCGCCCCGGACACCGTCGACGACCTTGTGCAGCAGCCGCCGGGTCTGCTCGTCGGCCGGGTCGTCGGTGACCCGGGACTCGCCGGTCCGCTCGTCGACGATGGCCCGCCAGACCCGTTGCAGGAACCGGTACGAGCCGACCACCGCCCGGGTCTCCCACGGGCGGGACACCTCCAGCGGCCCCATCGACATCTCGTAGACCCGGAACGTGTCCGCGCCGTAGGCGGCACACATCTCGTCCGGAGTGACCACGTTCTTCAGGGACTTGCCCATTTTGCCGTACTCGCGGTTGACCTGGACGTCGCCCAGGAAGAAGCCGCCGTCGCGCTCGGCGACCTCCTCCGCCGGCACGTACGCGCCCCGGGCGTCGGTGTACGCGTACGCCTGGATGTAGCCCTGGTTGAACAGCTTGCGGAACGGCTCGAACGACGACACGTGGCCCAGGTCGTACAGCACCTTGTGCCAGAACCGGGCGTACAGCAGGTGCAGCACGGCGTGTTCGGCGCCGCCCACGTACAGGTCCACGCCGCCGCAGTCGCCCTCGCCACGCGGACCCATCCAGTACCGCTCGTTGTCCGCGTCGACGAACCGGTCGCCGTTTGTCGGGTCCAGGTAGCGCAGCTCGTACCAGCAGGAGCCGGCCCACTGCGGCATCACGTTGGTCTCCCGGGTGTAGCGCTTGGGGCCGTCACCCAGGTCCAGCTCGACCTCAACCCAGTCGCGGCGGCGCGACAGCGGCGTCTCCGGGTCGCTGGCCGCGTCCTCCGGCTCGAAGGTACGCGGGGAGAAGTCGTCCACCTCGGGCAACTCGACCGGCAGCATCTCCTCGGGCAGCGCGATGGCGGCGCCGTCGGCGTCGTACACGATCGGGAACGGCTCGCCCCAGTAGCGCTGCCGGCTGAACAGCCAGTCCCGCAGCCGGTAGGTGGTCGCGCCCTGACCGTTGCCGGTCTCCTCCAGCCAGCCGATGATCCGGGCCTTGGCGTCGGCCACCCCCAGGCCGTCCAGGTCCAGGCCGCGCTCGGGCGCGGCGCTGTTGATCGCTGGGCCCTCTCCGGTGTACGCCTTGCCGTCGAAGCCCTCCGGCGGCTGCACGGTACGCACGATCGGCAGCTCGAAGACTTCGGCGAACTCCCAGTCCCGCTCGTCCTGGGCGGGTACCGCCATGATCGCGCCGGTGCCGTAGCCGGCCAGCACGTAGTCCGCGATGAAGATCGGAATCTGCCCGCCGGTGACCGGGTTGGTGGCGTACGCGCCGGTGAAGACGCCGGTCTTCTCCTTCGTCTCGGCCTGCCGCTCCACGTCGGTCTTGGCCGCCGCCGCCTTGCGGTACGCCTCGACGGCCTCCCGCGGGCCGGCGTGCCCACCGGTCCACGCGTCCCGGGTGCCCTCCGGCCACGCCGCCGGCACCAGCGTGTCGACCAGCTCGTGCTCCGGGGCCAGCACCATGTACGTGGCGCCGAAGACGGTGTCGGGCCGGGTCGTGAACACCCGGATCGGGGCGACCGGGGTCGGGAAGTCGATGTGCGCGCCCTGCGACCGGCCGATCCAGTTGCGCTGCATCAGCTTGATCGGCTCGGGCCAGTCCAGCTTGTCCAGGTCGTCCAGCAGCCGGTCACCGTACGCGGTGATCCGCATCATCCACTGCTTCAGGTTGCGCTTGAAGACCGGGAAGTTGCCCCGCTCGGAGCGGCCGTCGGCGGTGACCTCCTCGTTGGCCAGCACCGTGCCCAGCCCGGGGCACCAGTTCACCGGCGCCTGCGACACGTACGCCAGGCGGTGATCGTCGACGATGGCGCGCCGCTCGGCGGCTGACAGCTCCGCCCACGGCCGGCCGTCCGGGGTGCGCCGCACGCCACCGGCGAACTCGGCGATCAGCTCAGTGATCGGCCGGGCCCGGCCGGCCTCCTGGTCGTACCAGGAGTTGAAGATCTGCAGGAAGATCCACTGGGTCCAGCGGTAGAAGTCGGTGTCGATGGTGGCCACCGAACGCCGCTGGTCGTGGGCCAGCCCCAGCCGGCGCAGCTGCGCCCGGTAGCGCTCGATGTTGGCCTCGGTGGTGGTCCGGGGGTGGGTGCCGGTCTGCACCGCGTACTGCTCGGCGGGCAGCCCGAACGCGTCGAAACCCATCGCGTGCAGCACGTTGCGGCCGGCCATCCGCTGGTACCTGGCGAAACAGTCGGTGCCGATGTAGCCCAGCGGATGCCCGACGTGCAGCCCGGCCCCGGACGGGTACGGGAACATGTCCAGCACGTACAGCTTCTCCGCACCGGATCGCGGATGGGCCGGATCGGCCAGCGGACCGGACGGGTTCGGCGCGTGGAAGGCGCCCTCCCGCTCCCACCGGTCCTGCCAGCGGCTTTCGATCTCGTCGGCCAGCGCTGCGGTGTACCGGAACGGTGGGACGTCTGCCTCGGTCATGGCCTTCTCCTCGCGTCGCTCGGCGGAGTCTGTCGGAGTGCTGGCTGGTCTCGGGTCTGCCACACCGGCCCGTCGCGGGCCGGCAGCGGGCACGAAAAAGCCCCTCACGCAGGAGGGGCCGCCGTGCTGTCGCGCGTTCAGCGCATCAGCACGGCCCGGTAAGAAGCAGGAAGACTCCGGCCATGACCGGCAGTGTACCGCGCGTGGTGTGTCGCCGCCGCCCACCACCCCTCAGACCGGATCCGGGGGCGGCCCGTCGCCCCCCTCACCGGCCCGGCCGCCGAGTTCGTCGTAGCGGGTGATCGGTGCCAGCGGCGCCCCGGACCGGTAGGCCGCCCGCCCCAGGGCGTAGCCGCCGATCGGCGCGGTGAACAGTTGCAGCCCGACGGCGGCCAGGCCCACCACGGCGGTACGCCAGCCGGGAATCAGCAGCAGCACGCCGAACAGGACGCAGCTCAGCCCCAGGCTGGCCGCCTTGGCCACGGAATTCATCCGGTGGTAGACGTCCGGCAGGCGGATCAGGCCGACCGCGCTGGTCGCGATCAGCGCGGTGCCGAGCAGCAGCAACGTCGACGCCGCCAGGGTGCGGATCATCGCTGCCGCCGGTGCACCAACCGGGCCATCGCCACCGTCGCCAGGAAACTCACAAGCGTTCCGGTCAGCACCAGGTCGAGCAGATCGGGGGCATGCAGCCGGGCGGCGAGCACCGCCAGGGCCGCCAGGAAGACGAAGAAGCCGAGATCCAGGGCGGCCGCCCGGTCGGCGTCGGTCGGACCGACCACCAGCCGGACGATCACCACCGCCATCGAGCCGGCGAGGACCACGAGCACCGAGTCGAGCAGGATCATCGTCACCTCCGGGTCACCTCCGACCGGCCGGCGTCCGGGCCGTCCGGGTGGGCGGCCGGGCGCAGGGCGGCCAGCAACCGCCACTCCAGTTCGGTCACCGCCCGCCGGAACGCCACCGGGTCCGCGGCGTACATGCCGTGCACCCAGAGCGCGGCGTTGGGTTTGCGGTGCACGCCCAGGGTCAGCGTGCCCGGAGTCAGGCTCACCGCCAGCGCCACCGCGGCCACTTCGGTCTCGGTGGTCGCCCGCAGCGGCACCCGCACCACCGCCGGCGTCAGCCGGGAGCCCGGCGTCAGAATCTCCCAGGCCACGGCGAGGTTCGCCTGGACCAGCCGGACCGCGAAGTAGCCGGCGAACCGCAGCAGGCGTCGAGCCCGCACCACCGTGCGGCGAGGGATCGTCATCGCGCCGGTGCTCATCGGCCGGTCACCGCCCGTACGTAGCCCGCCGGGTCACGCAGCCCGGCCGCCGCCGTGTCGGCGAGCGTCAGCAGCGGTGCAGCCGCCAGCCCGGCCGCCAGAGAGAGGCCGGCCAGCGCCAGCGGTGGGCCGACCAGCGTCGGGCCGATCCGCTTCGCCACGGTCGACGAGGCCGGCGGGTCCCCGGTGAACAGCGCGCTCCAGACCTTCAGCATGGACAGCAGGGTGACCAGGCTGACCAGCACCGCGACCGCCATGGCCAGCCAGGCGCCGGTCTCCGCGGTGGCCCGCAGCAGCAGGAACTTCGCCAGGAACCCGGAGAACGGCGGCAGGCCGGCCAGCGACAGCGCCGCCCCGGCGAAGGCCAGGGCGAGCGCCGGACGTTGTCCAGCCAGACCGCCGGAACCGTCGAGCCGGTCGGTGCCGCGCCCGGCGCGTACCGCTGCGGCGCACAGGAACAGCGCCGCCTTGACCACGATGTACTGGGCCAGGTAGTAGACCGCCGCGGCCAGCGCGGCGGCGGTGAACAGGGCCAGGCCGAGCAGTACGTAGCCGAGCTGGCTGACCATGTGGAAGGTCAGGATCCGCCGCAGCGAACTCTCGCCCACAGCCCCGAGCACGCCGACCACCATCGACCCGAGCGCCACCGCGCCGAGCAGCCAGCGGTATCCGGGATCGCCGCCGTACATGACCGCGTAGATCCGGATCACCGCGTAGAGACCGACCTTGGTCAGCAGCCCGGAGAAGAGCGCCACCACCACCGGCGAGGCCACCGGATAGGTGCGGGGCAGCCAGTCGTGCAGCGGTACCAGCGCACTCTTGACACCGAGGGCGAGCAGCACCACGCCGCCGGCGACCGCGACGGTCGGTTGGTCGCGTGCCGCGCCGGCCAGGTCGCCCAGCCCGACCACGCCGGTGGTGCCGTAGACCAGGGCCACCCCGGCCAGCAGCAGGGTGGACCCGAGCAGGTTGGTGGCCACGTACACCCGTCCCGCGCCGCCGCGCCCGGCCCCTCCGGCCAGGCTCAGCAGCACGTACGAGGGCACCAGCATCACCTCGATGAGCACGAAGAGGTTGAACAGATCGGTGGTGAGGAACGCGCCGCCGGACCCGGCCGCGAGCACCAGCACCAGCGGCAGGAAGTACGGGCGACGGTCGTCTCCGGAGCCGACGGCGGCGACGAGACAGCCGAGCACCACCAGCGCCGTCACCGTGACCAGCAGGGCGCTGAGCACGTCTGCCGCCAGGCTGATGGCGATCGAACTGGGCCAGCCACCGACCCGCAGCACGGCCAACGCGCCCCCACCGGTCCACGCCAGCAGCACCAGGCCGGTCGCCAGCACCACCGTCATGGTGCTGAACGCGCCGACCCGATGCAGCCTGGTGCGGCCCGGCAGGGCGAGCAGCACCCCGGCGACGAGCAGCGGCCCGACCACCGGGATCAGCAGCAGACCGCTCACCGGCGCCGCCCCGTTGTCCCGTGCCCGCCCTCTCCGCCGGCGCCGTCACCGTCGGAATCGGCGTCGCCGCCGGTCGGATCTGCGGCGGGCCCACCGGCACCGCGTCGCAGCAGGCCGAGCAGATGGATGGTGATCCCGAAGCTGATCACGATCGCGGTCAGCACGAACGCCTGCGGCAACGGATCGGCGGTGTCGGGACCGACCTCCTCCAGCACCGCGGTCCGTCGGCCCAGCCCACCGGCGGCGAGCAGCACCACATTGACGGCGTGGCCGAGCAGCACGAAGCCCAGCACCACGCGCAGCAGGCCCGGCCGCAGCAGCAGGAACACCCCCGCGGCCACCAGGACGCCGACCACCAACGCGGCGCTCACCGGGCACCTCCGGTCTCCGGCTGGCCGGTCAGCAGGTCGGCCGGCTGGTTCGGCGCTACGCCGAGGCGGCGCACCGCGGCCACCACCAGTGCCAGGACCATCAGGTAGACCCCGAGATCGAACAGCAGTGACGTGGACAGCGATGGCAACGGATCCGGTGTGGCGAGGGTGAGTGGCGCGAGCAGCGACCGACCTGCTGCGAGCGGCACCAGCGCGGCGACCGTCGCGGTCAGCAGCCCGGTCGCCACCAGCGGCGCCGACCTGAGCCGACTCAGCA
Organism: Micromonospora sp. C51; assembly: GCF_018070435.1. Lineage (NCBI taxonomy): Bacteria > Bacillati > Actinomycetota > Actinomycetes > Micromonosporales > Micromonosporaceae > Micromonospora > Micromonospora sp. C51. The sequence goes on from NZ_JAGPXQ010000051.1 coordinate 6,213, forward strand.
GTGGCGCGCCGTCGGGGTGCGCCAACTGGCCGAGCCCGACGGCGGTGCCCGCCAGCAGCGCCCCGATGAAGCCGCCGCCGGTCTCCTCGTGTCCGCGTAGGAACAGCACCGCTGAGGCGAGCAGCATCACCGGGGCGAGCACCCGGTAGGCGAGGCCGAGCACGAGGTCGTCGCCGGCCGGCCCGGTGCTGGCCGGCTCGACCGGGCGACCGGCGGCGAGCCGGACCAGCCCGAGTGCCACCACCGCGAGCACCACCGCCTCGCCGAGGGTGTCCAGGGCCCGGAAGTCCACCAGGATGGTGTTGACGACGTTGGCACCGCCGGTCAACGCCTCCGCCCGGTCGAGGTACCACCGGCCAGGGCCGGACACCTGGTCGCGTCCGGTCAGCACGGCGGTACCGGCGGCGGCCGCGACACCGGTGGCGACCGCGAGCAGGGCCGCGCCCACGACCGGCCGGCGCCGTCCGACGGGCGCGAGCCGAGGCGGCTGCTGCCGCAGGGCCAGCATGACGACCACTGCGGTCAGCACCTCCACCAGCATCAGGGTCAACGCCACGTCCGGCGCTCCGACGGTCAGGAACCACGCCGACAGCAGCAGCCCCACCACTCCGGTGAGGCCGATCGCCGCCAGCGCGGAGCGCGCCACCAGCAGCCCGGCGAGCGCCGCCACGAGCAGCCCCAGCAGCAGCCAGTCACCGGGCCGGGCCGGATCGCCACCATCCAGTCCGGCCGGGACGTCGGTCAGCGTCACCGCCGCGACCGCGGCCAGGGCCACCGTCGCCAGCAACGGCCGGGCCAGGTATGGGGCCGGGCCCGGCGCGTGCGCGGTCCGGGCGACGACCGAGCCCGCATGCAGCACCGACTGCCGGGCGCGCTCGAACAACTCGGCGAACGGCGGGGCGGTCGGTACGGCCCGAAGCCACCGGTCCACCCGGACTCGGCCGAGGAACATCAACACGCCCAGCAGCACGGTGAGCACGCTCAGCCCCAACGCCGGGGTGAAGCCGTGCCAGAAGGCCAGATAGGGCGGCGTACCCTCCGGGCGGGCATCGTCCGCGGCCCGCTCCACCAGCGGGCTCAGCACGGCCACCGTCGGGCCGAGCACGGTCGCCGCCACCGCGGCCACCGCGGCCGGGGCGAGAAACGCCCAGGACGGCTCGCGCAGCTGGCGTTGCCGGGTCGGTCCCTCCATCATCCCGTGCACCAGGCGGGCCGCGTACGCGAAGGTGAGCACCGAGGCGAGCACCCCGAGCCCGGCCGCGCACCAGCCCAACCACCCTCCCCCGTAGGCCCCGCCGAGGGCCTCGAAGATCGCCTCCTTGCCGACGAAGCCGATGGTCGGGGGCAGGCCGGCCATCGACATCGCCGCCAGCGCGGTGAGCCAGACCGTCGCCGGCATCACCCGGTGCAGCCCCGCCAGTTCCCGCACGTCGCGGCTGCCCGCCTGGTGGTCGATGATGCCGACCAGCATGAACAGGGTCGCTTTGAACAGCGCGTGGGCGACGGTGTAGAGGATCGCTGCCGCGTCGGCGTCCGGGGTGCCGACGCCGATCACCCCGACCAGCAGGCCGAGCTGACTGACCGTGGAGTACGCCAGCAGCGCCTTCAGGTCGTACTGACGCAGCGCGAGCAGCGCGCCGAGGATCGCGGTGAGCAGGCCGACGGCGATCAGGGTGCCGTCCCACGCCCAGGAGCCGCCGAACACCGCCGAGAACCGCATCAGCAGGTAGACGCCGGCCTTCACCATCGTCGCCGCGTGCAGGTACGCGCTCACCGGCGTGATCGCCACCATCGCGCCGGGCAGCCAGAAGTGGAACGGCAACTGCGCGGACTTGGTGAACGCCGCGACGATGACCAGTGTCCCCACCACCCAGACCGGACCCCCGCTCAGCCGCTCCGGCTCGCTAACGATGGTGTCCAGGCTGGTGGTGCCGAGGTGCACCGTCAGCAGCACGATCGCGGCCAGCAGCGCGAGACCGCCGGTGACGGTGACCAGCAGCGCCTGCACGGCCGGTCCGGTGGCCGCCGGTCGGCCGCCCTGCCCGATCAGGACGAAGGAGAGGATCGAGGTGAGTTCCCAGAAGACGAAGAGCACCAGCAGGTCGTCGGCGAGGACCAGGCCCAGCATCGCGGCGGCGAAGAGGGTCATCGTGACGTACACCCGCTGCTGCTCGTCCTCGCTGCCGTCGAGGTAACGGGGGCAGTAGGCCATGATGAGCGCCCCCACGCCGAGCGCCAGCAACGCGAAGACCAACCCCAGCGCGTCCATCCGTAGCGCCGCGTGCACCGCCAGGCTGGGCAGCCACCGCCAGGCCACGGTGACTTCCCCGTCGTCGAGGATCACCGGCAACCGGGTGAGCAGCAGCGCCGCCGCGACGAGATAGCCGGCGGCCAGCGGATAGCCGGCGTCGCGGCCGAAGCGCCGCACCAGCAGCGGTACGCAGGCCGCCAGGCCGACCTGCCAGGCGAGCACGGCGGCGAGGATCACCTCGTCATGTCCTCCTGTCCGGCAGGCGATTCGGGCCCGCTTACCCGGCAGAACCGATGACATGCGCTGTGTGAATGACAAATCACTGCGTAAGCGCTCAAACACCTGCGGCGGTCGGCGTTGACGACAAACATGGTTAGCCTGAGAGGCCAGTGAGATTGCCGCGGCACATGAGGCTCGCACGTCGCGAACGAAACGGCGGGGCCAGGTGCTCTTGTAGAGAGCTGCCGTGACGGCGACGAGGAGGAGGCCCGTGACACAACAGACCTGGGACGACGTTGGCGGTCTGCTGCCGTACGACGAGTTCCGCGCCGCCAGTGACGCGATCGTTACCAACATCGAACAGGTCATCGAGGGCAAGACCGCGACCGTGCGACTGGCGCTGGCCGTCCTGCTCGCCGAGGGTCACCTGCTCATCGAGGACGTGCCCGGGGTCGGCAAGACCAAACTGGCCAAGGCCCTGGCCCGGTCGATCGACTGTTCGGTACGCCGCATCCAGTTCACGCCCGACCTGCTGCCCAGCGACGTCACCGGGGTCAGCGTCTACAACCAGGAGACCCACGACTTCGAGTTCCGTCCGGGTGCCGTCTTCGCGAACCTGGTCGTCGGCGACGAGATCAACCGGGCCTCGCCGAAGACCCAGTCCGCGCTGCTGGAGTGCATGGAGGAACGGCAGGTCACCGTCGACGGGGTGACCTACCAGTTGCAGACGCCGTTCATGGTGATCGCCACCCAGAACCCGATCGAGATGGAAGGCACCTACCCGCTGCCGGAGGCGCAGCGCGACCGGTTCACCGCCCGCATCGCGATGGGATACCCGGACCTGACCGCCGAGCTGGCCATGCTCGACGGACACGGTGCGGTCGACCCGCTGTCCGGGTTGCGGCCGGTCTCCGACGCCGACACCGTACGCCGGCTGATCGGTCACGTCCGGCAGGTGCACGTCGCCGACGCGGTCAAGCAGTACGCGGTCGACCTGGTCACCGCCACCCGCGAGTCACCCGACCTGCGTCTGGGCGCCTCCCCCCGGTGCACCCTGCAACTGCTGCGCACCGCCCGCGCGGTGGCCGCCCTCGACGGGCGGGACTACGTCCTGCCCGACGACCTCCAGGTGCTCGCCGTGCCGGTGCTGGCGCACCGGATCATCCCCACGGCCGACGCCCAGCTCGCCCGGCGTACCACCGACGCGATCGTCGCCGACCTGGTGCACCGGCTGCCGCTGCCGCACGACCGCAAGCGCTCGCCCTACGACACCCGACCACCGAGCGGTAACGGCCGGGCCCCCTTCGAGCCGCGGAGGCCGTGACGTGCGTGACGGGCTGCGCGGGCTGACCACCCGCGGCCGCTCCTTCCTGGCCGCGGCGGTGGCGGCGGCCATCTCCGCCGGCATCCTCGGCGAGAAGGACCTGCTGCGGGTGGCCGTGCTGCTGGCCGTCCTGCCGCTGCTCGCCGCGCTGTATGTCGGCCGCAGCCGCTACAAGCTCGCCTGCCACCGGTCGCTGGAGCCGCACCGGGTGCCGGTCGGCGCGACCGCCCGGGTGGTGCTGCGCCTGCAGAACATGTCCCGGCTGCCCACCGGCACCCTGCTGCTGGAGGACCGGCTTCCGTACGCCCTCGGCAGCCGCCCCCGGGTGGTGCTGGAACGTCTCGGCGCGCACCAGGCCAGCTCCGTGGCCTACACGGTGCGGGCCGACGTGCGGGGCCGGTACGAGGTGGGGCCGCTGGTGGTCCGGATGACCGACCCCTTCGGCCTCTGCGAACTCAGCCGCGCCTTCCCCGGCACCGACCGGCTCACCGTCGTTCCGCAGGTGGTCCCCCTGCCGTCGGTGCGGCTGCCCGGCGAGTACGCCGGCAGCGGCGAGAGTCGGGCCCGCTCGGTGGCGGTGCACGGCGAGGACGATGCGGCCACCCGGGAATACCGGCGCGGCGACGACCTGCGCCGGGTGCACTGGAAGTCGACCGCGCGCACCGGCGAGCTGATGGTGCGCCGGGAGGAGCAGCCCTGGGAGAGCCGGGCGACGGTGCTGCTGGACACCCGCGCGTACGGACATCAGGGCGACGGTCCGACGGCGAGCTTCGAGTGGGCGGTCTCGGCCGCCGCCAGCATCGCGGTGCACCTGCGGCAGGCCGGGTACAAGCTCCGCCTGGTCACCGGCTCGGGCGCGGACGTCGACGCCACCGAGGGCGCCGGCGACGGCCTGCTGCTCGACCAGCTCGCGGAGGTCCGGCTCGACCAACGGGTCGAGATCACCACTCTGGTGCAGCACGTACGGCAACGCGCCGACGGCGGGCTGATCATCGGACTGTTCGGGTCGCTGAGCACCGCCGAGGCGGAGCTGCTGGCCGGGCTGCGCGCCAACGGCGCCACCTGTGTCTGCTTCCTGTTGGACAGCTCCGCCTGGCTGAACCTGCCGACGCCCGCGCGGGCCGAGGCCGATCAGGCACACGACGCCGCGGCGCTGGCGCTGCTGCAGTCCGGCTGGCGGGTGATCGGCGTCGATCACGGCGGCCGGCTAGCGGCGCTCTGGCCGCAGGCCGGGCGGGGCTCGCAGGGGTTCGCGCTGCGCGCGGCGATGGCCGAGACCGTGGCCGGTGGCGTGCGATGAACGGAAGGTCCCCCTCATGATCGCCCATCGGAACCTGGGCCTGGTGGCCGCCGGCGCGACGTTGCTCGCGGCAGCACCGCTGTCGGCCATCTTCGAACGCTGGACGTGGCTGGTCCAGGCGGTCATCGCGGTGGCCGCGGTGGCGGCCGCGGCGTCACTGGCCCGGCTCGGCCGGACCCCGCTGTGGGTGCAGATCCTGGCCATGGTCGGCGGTCTCACCCTGGCCCTGACCTGGCTGTTCCCCAGCGGCTCCGAACTGCTCGCGGTGCTGCCCACCCCGGCCACCTTCGGGCACTTCGCCGAGTTGCTCGGCAACTCGGTCGAGGACATGCGCTCCCACGGCGTGAAGGTTCCGGACACCGACCCGCTGCTGTTCATCACCGTGCTCGGCATCGGCGGAGTGGCGGTGCTGGTGGACGTGCTCTGCGTCGGGCTGCGCCGCCCCGCCCTGGCCGGGCTGCCCATGCTTGCCATCTACTCGGTGCCGGTCGCGGTCTACGTGGACAGCGTCCCGCCGGTGCCCTTCGCGATCGGCGCCGCCGGTTTCCTGTGGCTGCTGGTCACCGACAACGTGGACCGGGTCCGCCGGTTCGGCCGTCGGTTCACCGGCGACGGCCGCGACGTCGATGTCTGGGAGTCGTCCCCGTTGGCCGCCGCCGGCCGGCGGCTGGCGGTGGTGGGCCTCGCACTCGCCGTGCTGGTGCCGTTGGCCGTGCCGGGAATGACCGCCGGCTTGATGACCACGCTCAACTCCGGCCCCGGCTCCGGCATCGGCCCCGGGTTCGGTGGCTCCCCCGGCCGGGTCGACCTCTTCGCCGCGCTCAGTGGCCAGCTCAACCAGTCCCAGGTGACCGACCTGGTGACGGTCACCACCACCGAGGAGGAGCCGTTCTATCTGCGCTTCGGGGTCGCCGACGACCTGCGTACCGACGGCTTCCGGGTGCGCGGCCCCAACGGTAGGCGGGTCACCGGCGACCTGCCCGATCCCTCGGGGCGGTCGGTGCCGGGCATCCAACGCACCCGGCAACGGGCCACCGTGCAGGTGAGCCGCGAGCTGAACATGCCGCTGCTGCCGGTCTACGCCGAACCGGTCAGCTTCGCCGAGCTGGGCAACAACTGGTTCTACGACCCGAACCTGCAGGTCGTCTTCTCCAACCGGGAGAACTCCCGGGGCAAGGAGTACTCCTTCGACTACGTACGCTCGTCGTACAGTCCGCAGGCGTTGCGGCGGGCTCAGCCGCTGCCGGCGGACCTGCCGCTGCGCCGGCAGCAGACCGTGACGCCGGACGTGCCGGAGGTCCGGGCCCTGGTGGAGGACCTGATCCGGGGCGCGCGCACCGAGTACGACAAGGTGCGAGCCATCTACAACTACTTCTCCGAGGACAACGGCTTCAGCTACCGGCTCAGCACCGAGCAGGGCAGCAGTGGCCAGGCGATTCTCGATTTCCTGGAGAACAAGGTCGGCTACTGCCAGCAGTACGCCGCCGCGCTGGCCTGGATGGTCCGCGACGCGGGCATCCCGGCCCGGGTCGCCTTCGGGTTCACCAACGGCAGCCGCCGCAGCGATGACACCCTCACCCTGACCAACCGCAATCTGCACGCCTGGACCGAGGTCTACTTCGACCAGATCGGCTGGGTGCCGTTCGACGCCACCCCGGCCTACGGTGTGCCGGGCTCGACCCGCTCGGCGTGGGCACCGGACGTGGACGCCCCGGAGGAGAGCACGCCGCAGGGCGGCAGCGCGGACACGCCCGAGGAGACGGATCCGTCGGCCGAGGCGGAGCAGGGACCGAACCAGTTCGAGGAGGGCGAGGACCCGGGTGCGGCGGTCGGCTCCGACACTCCCGCCGCGCAGACGCCCGTCTGGCCGTGGCTGGTCGCCGCCAGCCTCCTGACGCTGCTGGTGCTGCTCGCCGTGCCCGCACTGCGCCGACTCGCGCTGCGCCGCCGTCGGGGCCGGCCGGCACCGGCGGTGCGGTCGGTCGACGCGCCGGACGCGGACCCGTCGGCGACCGGTCAACCGGTCGTGGTGGTCGCCACCGATCCGGACCGGGCGCGGGCCGACGCGCACGCCGCCTGGGACGAGCTGATCGACACGCTTGTCGACTACCGGGTCGGGGTGGATCGGACGGAAACCCCCCGCGCCACGGCGGAGCGGGTTGCCCGGGAGCGCCTGGCCGCGCAGACCGACGCCGGCTCGGCGGTACGTCTGCTCGGACGTGCGGAGGAGCGAGCCCGTTACGCCCGGGACCCGTTGACCGGCGAACCGTTGCCGGCGGCCCTACGGACGGTGCGCGGTGCGCTGGCCGGGCAGGCCGACCGGCGGACCCGGCTGGTGGCGACCATGCTGCCGCCGTCGGTGTTGTCCCGGTGGCGCACCGCCATCGCGGACAACTCGTCACGACTGGTCAACTCGGCCGGGCAGGTGCGCCGGAGGCTGCTGCGGTTCAGTCCACGCCGGCTGATCGCCAGCCGCGCGGGTCGCTGAACACCAACCACGATGTCAGGGTGACATGAAATGTCACCCTGACCTGACGTTGAATGCTCTGTCAGCCCGTCCCGGCGACACTCACCGGCAACCGGCCGGGCGACAGCTGACAGCGGCAGGAGGGCAACACGAAGCCTCGCACGGCACCGTGGCCGTTTGCGCGCCACTCACCCCGGGCGGTCGGCCCGGGGTGACGTGCTTCCTCGTCAGCGGCGGAACGGAGTCAGCGGTGCCCCTCCGGGCGCTGCCGCCACCGGTCCTCCATCCGGTCGAGGAAACCCGACCTCCGTCCGGCACGGCCTCGGGGCCGGCGACGACTCGCCGTGCCCCCGACGACGTGCAGGTCGGGTGACTGCGCCCGACGGTGCGACTGCACCGCGAACGCGGCCGAGGCCAACATGACAACGAATCCCGCCACTGCCAGCGGCGGAGTCTTGATCACCGCGCCATAGACCAGCAACGCCAGGCCAGCGATGATCAGGCCGGCAGCGACGAGCAGGCGACGCCGCGCGTGGAAGCGCGGATCGCTGGCGCGCACCGCCGAGGCGAACTTGGGGTCCTCGGCAAGCGACCGCTCGATCTGCTCGAACAGCCGCTGCTCGTGCTCCGAGAGCGGCACGGCACTCCTCCCCGGTCACGTTGGTCGGTCCGGTCGGACCGACAGACCGTGGCAGCCAACCGGCTGCTTACCCGCAAGTCTACGAGGGCCCCCGCGCGTCGGAAAGCGGGACGACCTACGGCCGGGTCGGATTTTCATTTCGTCGGGGATCGCGCCCGGTGAGAAGACTGGCCGGTCCTATGACGGACCGCCCGAAACGGGCAGCCGCCGCGTCGGCTGCCACCTCCGCCTCCCGCCAGCCCCGCTCCGGCTGGCCGAGGGCGAGCTGCTGCGGCGTCTGGTCCGCCGCCGTCAATCCTTCCGCCCGGACACCGAGCAGGCGAATCCGCTCACCCGGATCCAGCGCGGTGTAGAGCGCCCAGGACGTGTCGAACATCTCCCGAGCCACGTCGGTGGGCACGTCCAGGGTGCGTGCCCGGCTCACCGTGCGGAAATCGGCGGTGCGCACCTTGAGCGAGACCGTCCGCCCCACCTGCCCGCTGGCTCGCAACCGGGCGCCGACCTTCTCGGACAGGGCCAGCAGCGTACGACGGATCTCGGCCGGATCGTCGACATCCACGTCGAAGGTGACCTCCGCGCCGATCGACTTCTCGGCCTGCTCCGGGCTGACCCGGCGCGGGTCACGGCCCCAGGACAGCTCGTGCAGGTGCGCGGCGGCCGCCTCGCCGAGCGCGGTCCGCAACATGCCCAGCGGCGCCTGCGCGAGGTCACCGACCGTACGCAGACCGAGTCGCAGCAGCGCCTGCTCGGAACGCTCACCCACCCCCCACAGCGCGGCGACCGGTAGCGGGTGGAGGAACTCGAGCACCCGGTCGGCCGGCACCACGAGCAGACCGTCGGGCTTCGCCCGGGTCGAGCCGAGCTTGGCCACGAACTTGCTCGATGCGACCCCGACCGAACAGGTAAGCCCCTGCTCCTCGGCGACCCGCTCCCGGATGCGACGGGCGATCGTCGCCGGCCGACCGAACAGTCGTCGGGCACCTGCGACGTCGAGGAAGGCTTCGTCCAGCGAGAGCGGCTCGACCAGCGGCGTGACGTCCCGGAAAATCTGCATGACCGCCCGCGAGGCCGCCGAGTAGCTGGCGAAGTCGGGGGCGAGAAACACCGCGTGCGGGCAGAGCGCACGGGCCCGCATCGTGGGCATGGCGCTGCGAACGCCGTACCGCCGGGCCTCGTAGCTGGCCGAACTGACCACGCCGCGGGGACCGACCCCGCCGACCACGATGGCCCGGCCGCGCAGCTCGGGGCGGTGACGGACCTCCACCGAGGCGTAGAAGGCGTCCATGTCGACGTGCAGGATCGGGCACCCGGCGTCGTCGGCGCCGGGCCCGAACCGGGGATCACCGCCCCGGGGTAGCGACTGGCTGCGGCCCACCCGCGCAGGTTAGCCCGCGGGAGTGACATTCCGGCCGGTCAGCCCCGCACCACCAGCAGCGGAATGGTCATCTCGGCTGCCGTGTCCGCGCCATGGAAGGCCACCAACCGGGACACCATCGGCGGCTCCGACCGACTGGCCAGCACGGCGTACGTGTCGTTGCAGACCACCACCACATCGCCGATCCGGTCCAGGTGGTCGGTGGCCACCGGCCCGAACCGGCCACTGGCCACCGCCTCCTCGCGGGTCAGCACCCGGGCGGCGGTGCCGAGCACGGCCGACCAGGCCGCCACCACGTCGGCGGTGGCCCCCGGCGCGACATGCAGGTAACGCACCCGGGGCTCGCCCGCCACCACCCGCACCCCGTCGGTCAGCCGGGGGTCGGTGTCCAGGTCGAAGCGGTCCCCGGCGGGAATGTCGAGCTGCCCGTGATCCGCGGTGACCAGCAGCGCGGCGTCGGGCGGCAACCCGTCCATCAACCGGGCCAGCAACCCGTCCAACTCGGTCACCGCCACCCGCCACGGCAACGAGTCGACGCCGCTGAGGTGACCGTGGCGGTCGACGTCCGGGTGGTAGGCGGAGACGAGAGTCGGACCGGGTCCGGCGGTCAGCGCCGCCAGCGTGGTGGCGGCCAGCGCGTCGACCCCGGCCGCGCCCCGGTAGTCACCACCCCGGTTCGCGGCCAAGGTCAGGCCGGTACCGCCGAACTCCGGCCGGCTCACCACGGTCACCGCCACACCCGCCGACCGCGCCCGTTCCAACTGGGTGGGGACCGGTTGCCAGCGCAGCGGGTCGGGATCGCCGTCGCGCCACTCGATGTGGTTGAGCACCCGCTCGGTGCCCGGAACGCACACGGTGAAGCCGAGCACCCCGTGCGCACCGGGCGCCACACCGGTGCCCAGGGTGACCAGGCTGGTCGGGGTGGTGGAGGGGAAACCGCAGGTGAGTGGTCGGCCGGCCGCGGCGGTCAGCCCGGTCAGCGTCGGCGCGTACGGTGCGGCGGTCGGGATCTGGTACCAGCCGAGGCCGTCGACCAGCAGCACCGCGATCCGGCGTACCCCCGGCAGTTCGGCGGCGAGGCCGAGCGGGTCCGTGGTGCCGGGGACACCGAGCACGGCCAGCGCGCTGGGCAGCACGTCAGCGAGGCTCCCACCGCCGTATCCCGGCGCAACGACCTCCAGCGGCCGGGCCCGACCGATCAGGCCCGTCATGCCGGGCGGCGGGCGAACAGGTGCAGCTGGGCCGCGACGTCCCGCCAGGGTGGTTGCGCGGCCAGCGTCCGCTCCAACTCGACCAGGGCAGCGGCCTGACCGTCCGCCACCGCCGCGGGCAGCAGGTCGGCCAGGACGCGTACGCCGTGGATCTCCTCGACGGTGAGCCCGGCGGCGGCCAGCAGCGCGGCGGCGCTCTCGACGTCGAAGCGGCGGCGCAGGGTGTCCCGGGCGCCGGCCGCGCCGGTCGGATCGGCGGCCAGGGTCGCGGCCACGTCGAGGTGCCCGTTCATCGCCCGGCCGAGCACCGCGGCGACCCGCCCGGCGACCAGCACGCTCGCCGCGCCGCCCGGTCGCAGCACGCCGACCAGCGCGGACACCACAGGTACCGGGTCGTCGACGACCTCCAACACGGCGTGGCAGAGCACCAGGTCGACGCTGGCCGGCTCGATCAGTCCGGCCAACGCGTCAGCGTCACCCTGCACCGCGCGTACCCGCCCGGCGACCCCGGCCTCCGCGGCGCGGCGGCTGAGCGCGGCGAGCGCGTCGGGACTGGCGTCGACCACTGTCACCCGGTGGCCGGCCCGGGCCAGCGGCACCGCGAAGCCGCCGGTGCCACCGCCCACGTCCAGCACGGTCAGCTCGGCGGCCGGCCGGCGGTCCAGCTCGGCGCGCAGCACCGACCAGACCACGGCGGTACGGGGGGTGAGCGGCGGCCCGGCCGGGCCTGGGGTCTGTTCCACCCGGTCGAGCCTAGTCAGCCGGGAACAGATCGCCAGGGGGCACCTGTCCGCTGTCAACGGAAGTCGCGGGAGGTGGGGCGGACCGGCGCCTCGATCGGGTCCAGCCGGTCGGCGACCAGGTTGACCACCCCCGCGTGCCGCTGTAGCCGGCCCCGCACCACCAACGCCGTGCTGGTGCGGGCCACCCGCCGATGCCGCTGCCACAGGCCAGGCGAGCAGGTGACGTTGAGCATGCCGGTCTCGTCCTCCAGGTTGAGGAAGGTGACCCCACCGGCGGTCGCCGGCCGCTGTCGGTGGGTGACGATCCCACCGACCCGGATCCGGCGTCCCGGCTCCACCCGGCCCAACCTGTCGATCGGCACCGCGCCCACGGCGTCCAGCTGCGGCCGGATGAACCGGGCCGGGTGGTTCTCCGGCGACAACCCGGTGGCCCAGACGTCAGCGACCAGCCGGTCGACCTCCTCCATCCCGGGCAGCACGGGCGCCGCCGTACCGGTCACCGTGCCGGGCAGCCGACCGGGCCGCTCCTGGGCCGCCGCGCCGGCCGCCCAGAGCGCCTGCCGCCGGGTCAACCCGAAACAGGCGAAGGCGTCCGCGGTGGCCAGCGCCTCCAACTGGGCGGCGGTCAGACCCACCCGCCGGGCCAGATCCGGCATGTCGCGGTACGGGCCGTTCGCCGTCCGCTCGGCCTCGATCCGCTCGGCCACGCCGTCGCCGAGGGTACGCACACTGGACAGTCCGAGCCGGACCGCCGGACCGCCCAGCCCCCAGGCGTGCGGCGGTTCCCCCGCTCGGCTGCCCCAGCGGGTGTCCGGGGTGGATTCCAGCACCGGCTTCGCGTCGCTGGCGTTGACGTCCGGTCGGCGTACCTCCACGCCGTGTCGGCGGGCGTCGTCGACCAGGGTCTGCGGCGAGTAGAAGCCCATCGGCTGGGCGCTCAGCAGCGCGGCCAGGAACGGACCGGGGTGATAGCGCTTCAGCCAGGAGCTGGCGTAGACCAGGTAGGCGAAGCTCATCGCGTGGCTCTCCGGGAAACCGTAGCTGGCGAACGCGGTGAGCTTGCGGTAGACGTCGTCGGCCAGTTCGCCGGTGATGCCGCGCTCCGCCATGCCCCGGTAGAGCCGGTCGGCGATCTGCTCCATCCGCTGCACCGACCGTTTGGCGCCCATCGCCCGGCGCAACTGGTCGGCCTCGGCCGCGTCGAAGCCGGCCAGGTCGATGGCGAGCTGCATCAGCTGTTCCTGGAACAGCGGCACGCCGAGGGTCTTCTCCAGCGCGTTGCGCATCAGCGGATGCGCGAAGGTCACCGGCTCCTGGCCGTTCTTGCGCCGGATGTACGGGTGCACCGAGCCGCCCTGGATCGGCCCGGGCCGGATCAGCGCCACCTCGACCACCAGGTCGTAGAACTCGCGGGGCCGCAGCCGGGGCAGGGTGGCCATCTGGGCCCGGCTCTCCACCTGGAACACCCCGACCGAGTCGGCCCGGCAGAGCATGTCGTAGACCTCGGGGTCGTCAAGCGTCATGTCGCCGAGATCCAGGCTCATCCCGATCATGTCGTAGCCGTAGTGCAACGCCGACAACATGCCGAGGCCGAGCAGGTCGAACTTGACCAGGCCGACGGCGGCGCAGTCGTCCTTGTCCCACTGGAGCACGCTGCGGCCGGGCATCCGACCCCACTCCACCGGGCAGACCTCGATCACCGGCCGGTCGCAGATCACCATGCCGCCGGAGTGGATGCCCAGGTGCCGGGGGAACGTCTGGAGCTCGTTGGCGTACGCGACCACCTGCTCGGGGATCTCCGGCACGTCCACCGTGGCCACGTCGCCCCAGCGGTCGATCTGTTTGCTCCACGCGTCCTGCTGGCCGGGTGGGAAGCCGAACGCCTTGGCCACGTCCCGCACCGCCGAGCGGGGCCGGTAGGAGATCACGTTGGCCACCTGGGCGGTGTGCTCCCGGCCGTAGCGGGCATAGACGTGCTGGATGACCTCCTCCCGGCGGTCGGACTCGATGTCCACGTCGATGTCGGGCGGCCCGTCGCGTTCGGGCGCCAGGAAGCGTTCGAACAGCAGCCGATGCCGGACCGCGTCCACGTTTGTGATCCGCAGCGCGTAGCAGACCGCCGAGTTCGCCGCCGAACCCCGACCCTGGCAGTAGATGTCCGCTCGCCGGCAGAAGTCGACGATGTCGTACACCACCAGGAAGTAGCCGGGGAAGCCCAACTCTTCGATCATGTTCAGCTCGTGGTCGAGTTGCGCGTACGCCTGCGGGTGCGCCTCGCGAGGGCCGTAGCGGTCCCGCGCACCCTGCTCGGTGAGGTGGCGCAGCCAGCTCATCTCGTTGTGCCCCGGCGGCACCGGGTACGCCGGCAGCTGCGGTGCGACGAGCTGGAGATCGAAGGCCAGCTCGGCGCCGAACTCGGCGGCCCGGGCCACCGCGCCCGGGTACGCGGCGAACCGGGCCGCCATCTCGGCACCGTCGCGCAGATGGGCGGTGCCTGCCGCGGGCAGCCAGCCGTCGATCTCGTCCAGACTGCGCCGGGCCCGAACGGCCGCGAGGGTGGTGGCCAGTCGACGCCGCCCCGGAGTCGCGTAGTGCACGTTGTTCGTGGCCACCGTGGGCAGGCCGGCGGCGGCCGCCAGCTCGGCCAGGGCGTCGTTGCGGTCGCCGTCGATCGGATGCCCGTGGTCGGTCAGTTCCACCGCCACCGTCTCCGCGCCGAACAGTGCGGTGAGCTGGTCCAGCTCGCGGGCCGCCGCGTCGACTCCCTCGGTGAGCAGGGCGGCCGGCACGTGCCCCTTACGGCAGCCGGTGAGCACCAGCACGTGGTCACGCAGGTCGGCGGCGATCTCCTCCAGCTCACCGTAGACCGGGCGGCCCTTCTCACCGCCGCGTAGCTGGGCGCGGGCGATGGTCGCGGCCAGCCGGGCGTACCCCTCGTGGCCGTGGGCCAGCAGCAGCAGGTGGTGGCCGTGCGGATCGGGTACGCCGTTCTGCGGACCGGGCAGGCCGAGGGACAGCTCCGCTCCGAAGATCGTCGGCAGACTCAGCGCGCGGGCCGCCTCGGCGAACCGCACCACACCGTAGAAACCGTCGTGGTCGGTGACGGCGAGCGCGGTGAGCCCCAACCGGACGGCCTCCTCGGCCAGTTCCTCGGGGTGGCTGGCACCGTCGAGGAAGCTGAAGTTGGTGTGCGCGTGCAGTTCGGCGTACGGCGGCACGTCGTCGGGCCGGGTCAGCTCCGGCGGCCGGTAGTGCTCCCGCCGTCGGCTCCAGGCCGGTGAGTCGCCCCCGTCGGCGTCGACCGCCAGCGGATCCACCACATGCAGGTGCCGCCCCGCGCCGCCGCTACTGCCCTGCCCGCCGCCGCTGCCCTGCCCGCCGCCCGGCCGCCCGGAGAGCACCCGCTCCAACTCCGACCACGGCAACCGGGGGTTGTGGAAACTCACCGCCGCCACCTCGCCGTCGCGCAGGACGCCGCATCTCGTGCCCTCAACCGGCCCGGATGCCCCGGCATACCGCAACTGGTGAAGCCCGCCGGCCCGGGTACCCCGTCAGTCATAGATCGCCTCCAGCAGCCACTGGCCGGACTCGACCGCGAGCAGCAGGGCGCTGCCGTCGGCGAGGCGGACCTGGAACCGGGCTCGGCGGCGGGCCTCGGCCGGCGCCCACCACCGCTCGTCGACCGGCCACGGACCGGCCCAGCCGACGATCTCGGCCGACGCGACCGTCCCACCGCGAAGGGCGGTGGCCGAAGCGGCGGAGGTGGCAGCGGTGGAACCCAGGGCGGAAGCGGTGCTGGTGCCCTGCGGCGACACCGAGCCGATGCTCAGCCGGGCCGGTGGCGCGCTGACCGCCAGCCGGGCGCTCACCACCACCGGCGCGCCGGTGGCGTCGAGCACGCTCGCGGCGAGCGGGACGGGCAGCACCACGGCCGGCGAGGGCGGCGGCAGTCGCCCCGGCCAGGACGGTACGGCCGGCCCGGAACCCACCCGCCGCCCACCGGGACGGGCCGGGAGTCGTTCGTCGCCCCAGGGCACCAGCCGGGTCTGGTCGGCCGGGGACCGCCCGCCACCGAGCACCGCGGTGACCACCGCCTCGGGACCGAGCAGGCCCTGCACCCGGCTCAGCGCACGGTGCGCCCGCTCGCGTTCCGCGCCGGTCTCCCCCCACAGCCCGGGTTGCAGGCCGGTCTGGGCCAGCACCCCGTCCGGCAGCAGCCGCAGCCGGACGATCCCGGCAGTGGGACGGGCCGGCCGGTCACCGCCGCGACGGGCACCGGAGAGCCAGCCGTCCAGTTGCCAGCGGACCCGGTCGGCGATCGCCGCCGCGGTGAGCAGCCCGTCGTGCCGCCACACCCGGTGCAGCTCCTGGCCGTGCGCGGTGACCGCCTCGATGCCCAGGCGGGTGCAGGCCAGTCCGTGCCCGGCGAGCCGTTCATGCAGCTGCTCGGCCAGTGTCCGGGCCGCGAACGCCGCCACGTCGATCCGGTCGATCGGCTCGTCCAGGTCAGCGGTGACCGTCAGGTCGACCGGCGGACGCCGCGCCGCGAGCGGCCGGTCGTCCCGTCCGGCGGCCAGCCGATGGGCCAACGCCCCGTCGAACCCGAACCGGGCCAGCACGTCACCGGCGGGCAGCGCGGCGAAGTCGCCGAGCGTACGCACCCCCAGCCGGCGCAGCAGGTCGGCCAGGGCGGGACGGCCGAGCGCCTCGACGGGCTGACCGGCCAGGAATTCCGGTGTCCCGCCGGGCGGCACGATCCGCCCCTCGCGGGCGGCCAGGCCGGCGGCGAAGACCCCGGCGGCCACACCGATCTGGCTCTCCACCGCGCAGCTGAGGGCGACGTGCTCGACGATCCGCTCGGCGGCCGCCTCCTCACCACCCAGATAGCGGCTCGGCCCCCGGGCGGCCAGCGCGCAGGCCCCCGGGCGGATCACCTCGACCCCGACCGCCACCTCCTCGACAGCGGCCACCACCGGCTCGAACGCCCGGGCGTCCCGCCCCGGATCGTGGTCGACGACGGTGAGCCCGGGGCAGCGTCCCTGCGCCTCCCGCCGACGCAGCCCTCGGCGTACCCCCTCGGCGCGGGCCCGCTCGGAACAGGCGATCACCCGGTTGGCGTGCAGCACCGCGACCGGCCCGGTGGCGGGCACTCCGTCGACGATCTCGGCGGCGAGTACCGGCCAGTCCGGGCACCACAGCAGCAGTGTCCGGACCGGTTCATCCACGGCCCGCCACCACCCGCAGGCGCGTGGCACCCGACCGAGCGGTGGCGGCCGGGCCGGGGACGACCCGGGTCAGCTCGTCACCGGGCAACCAGACCTTGACCTCCCGGGGCCGGGCGGCGGCGCCCCGCCCGCGAGCCGAGATGGTCACCTCCCGGCGGCGCAACCGCCCCCGCCCCGGCCCGAGCCCCTGCCAGATCCCACGGACCACCTGGAGCGTCACGTCCGCGCCGTCCCACCGGCCGTACGGCACCAGCACGCTGCCGCGTTGCCGGGCCCGCGCGGCCAACCGGTCGGCGACGGAGGCGGAGACGGTGGACGGGACCGCGGTGACCACCACGTCGACCCCGTCGATGAGCGCGGCGACGACGGTGGGCCACTCCGGACCGGGCTGCGGCACCAGGGCGAGCCGGTCCAGGACGAGGCCGGCCTCGGCTGCCGCCCCGGCCCCGAAGGTCGGCATCCCGACCACGGCGCACCAGGATCCGGCGCGGGACGCCTCGGCGAGCAGCGCGAGCAACAACGAGGTGGTGCCGCTGGGTCGGGTCTGCCCGCCACCGACCGCGACGGTGCTGCCGCGCCGCAGCCCCCGGTTGGGTAGCAACCCGGTCAACTCGGGCCGCACGGGCAGCACCCGGTGCCCACCCGCCGGGTCGGGTGCGCTGGCCGGGCGGACCAGCCCGGCCAGCGCGGCGGAACCGACCACCATGCGGCCCGCCATCGGACCTCCCCCGTCATCGCCACGGACATCCGGCCCGTGGATGGTGCTGTCGTGGATCAGAAAGAACGTGTGTGTGGCGGGGCGGCGTCCGGCCACCCTAGGGTCCCGCCAACGGGGCCGGGCCGCCGCGGCTCAGGCGGCGAGACCGTCGATCGCCGGCTGGTGCGCCAGGCCGAGTGCCGCCTCCACCACCGTCACGAACTCCTCGGCGGCGCGGAGCAGGTCATCGGCCTCCCGGGCGCTCACCACCCGGGGAATACCGGCCTCGGCGGCGGCTCGTTTACCGGCGCCGAGGGCGAAGTAGCCGGCCCACTCGTCGAGCTCGGGGGCGACACTGGCGAGCAGGACCCAGACGCTGGTGATCCGGTGGCGTCGGGTGGGCGCGGGACGGGCGCGGGCGGCGAGCACCGCCGCGGCGGCACGCAGGGCTGCGAGATGGGCGGCGGCATACCGGAGGCCATCGGGGCCGGTCCGGGCGGCCTCGGCGAGCCCCTGCCGGGCCACCGCGAGCAACTGGACGGGAGTACGGTGCGGCAGCACGTTCGCGGGCACCGTCGGTGCCTGAGCCGGACTGGTCGGCATGGTCTCCTCCAGATGAGCCGGGGCGGGCAGGCGCACGACGGAGTGGAGCCGTCGACGCGGCAACCCGCGACGGTCGGTGCGGAGGAAGACGCACCAGGTGGGTGGCCGGCCGGGCGCGGAGCTTCCCCACACCACACCCGGCCGGCGTACCGGCGGGTCCGTCGTCCGCCGCCCGGGGGTCGGTGGGCGGGGCACGACGGCCTGCCTGACGGGCCCGGACTCGCGACTGCCCGGAGCCCAGGTGCGGTCCGCGGCACCGCACCTGTCGGAAGCCGGTGCCGCGAAACACCCGCCCCCGAGAGGGGTTGGAACGAACGTTCGAGGCAATCGAACACTCGTTCTAACTGCTGCTGACAGTACACCCTCCCGCCGACGAAAACGCAACGTGTGACGCGCCAGCAACATCGCTCGGATCGGCAGCGTCGCGCGGGACGCCGCGACTCGCGGCTTCGACCGGCACCGGATACCGCGAGATGCGGCAACCCGGGATGATCTGATGATCGCTGCGCGCCGACTCCCCGGGTGACGTGGCCGGTGGCGCGGGCGGTCCGCGTACCGGGAAGAATGGCGGCATGCAGTCACACCCGAACGTCCGGGCGGTGCAGGACGCGCTCGATGCCGCGAACGCCCGGAACGGCTCCGACGCGCCCGCCACGGTCCGCCTGCTGCCCGATGCCGTGCACACCGCCGCCGCGGCTGCCGAGGCGCTCGGCGTCGACGTCGGCGCCATCGCCAACTCGCTCGTCTTCGACGCCGACGGGGCCCCGCTGCTGGTGCTCACCTCCGGCGCGCACCGGGTGGACACCACCGCGCTGGCCACCCGGCTCGCCGTCACCCGGCTGCGCCGGGCCACCCCGCAGTTCGTCAAGGAACACACCGGTCAGGTGATCGGCGGGGTAGCCCCGGTGGGTCACCCGCAACCGCTGCGCACGCTTGTCGACACCGCCCTGGACAAGTACGACGAGATCTGGGCCGCCGGCGGCGTACCGCAGGCGGTCTTCCCCACCACGTACGCCGAACTGCTCCGGGTCACCGGCGGGACCCCGACCGACGTGGCGTGAACGAGCGAAGCGAGCGAACCATCAGGCACAGCACAGTGGTGCCTCGCGCCGGCGGCGGGCGCAGCGAGGTGGCGGCGTGAGTCACCCGGAGAGCGTCCCCGAGCTGGTCACCCTGCACGTGTGGCGGATCGCGCCGGTCGCCGTGGGCCGGGCGCTGACCCGGATGGCGGTCGACCCGCGCCGGCTGCGTGCCCTGCCCGGCGTACGGTTCGGCAAGCTGCTCGGCACCGGGACCGGCACCGGCTTCGGGCCCGGCGACGCGGACCTGACCCGGTGGGCGGCGCTGACGGTCTGGGACTCCCCCGCCGCGGCCACCCGGTTCGCCGACTCGCCGGTGGCGCGGGCCTGGTCCGGCCTCGCCCGCGCGGGCGTCCGGCTCGACCTGCGACCGTTGACCAGCCGGGGTGAGTGGTCCGGCCGGCGGCCGTTCGGTGCGCCCGCCGGTGGCCGGGTCACCGGCCCGGTGCTGGCGCTGACCCGGGCGCGGCTACGCCCGACCCGGGCGCTCACCTTCTGGCGGGCGGTCCCGCCGGTGGCCGCGGCCCTGCACGCCGCACCGGGGCTGCTGGCCCGCTTCGGCGTCGGCGAGGCGCCCCTGGGCTGGCAGGGCACGGTGAGCGTGTGGCGTGATCCGGCGGATCTCGTGGCGTTCGCGTACCGTCACCCGCAGCACCGGGCCGCGATCACCCGGACGGAGACCCAGCGGTGGTACGCGGAGGAACTCTTCGCCCGATTCGAGGTGCGGGACGTGGTCGGCGACCGGACGGTACTGGGGTGGGTCACCGACGACGGTGACCCGGCGAAGGGTGAACGGGCATGAGGTTGGTGCGGTGGACACCGGACGATCTCCTCCGGCGGCTGGACGACGTGGTGGCCGTCTACGGCGAGGCGATGGGTTACCGCGCCGACCTGCTGGAGGCCCGCCGCGGCTACATCGCCACCCACGTACGTCGGCCCGGCTTCCGTGCCGTGGCCAGCCTCACCAGCTCCGGCCACCTGGCCGGGTTCGGGTACGGCTACGTCGGCGCCGCCGGTCAGTGGTGGCACGACCAGGTCTGGCGGGCACTGGACCAGCCCACCCGGCGGCGCTGGCTGACCGACTGCTTCGAGGTGGTCGAGCTGCACGTACGGCCACCGGCTCAGGGGCACGGGCTGGGCGCCGGGCAACTGCGCGCCCTGCTCACCATGGCCGAGAACGCCACCACCCTGCTGTCCACTCCGGAGGCCGACGAGCAGACCTCGCGCGCCTGGCGGCTGTACCGCCGGTTCGGCTTCGTCGACGTGCTGCGCGACTTCCGTTTCCCCGGCGACGAACGTCCGTTCGGGGTGCTCGGCCGGGATCTGCCGCTGCCCGCGCCGGGACCGACACCACCGCCGTCGGTGCCGACCCCGCCGCCCACGCGGTCATGACCGCACGTGCACCGGCCCGCGGCTACGCCTGGACGTTGCTGGCCCTGCTGGTACTGGCGCAGATCTGCTACCCGCTGACCGGCGGGGTCGCCCGGTCCCGGCTGACCGTGGCCACCGTCGTGCTCGGCTACCTGCTCTCGGTCGGTCACGCCCTGGTCACCCGGGGGCCACGGGCGGCGACGGCGCTGGTCGCGGTGGCCACCGGCGGCGGGTTCGCCATCGAGGCGCTCGGCGTGGCCACCGGCTTCCCGTTCGGCAGCTACGACTACTCCGGCCAACTCGGCCCGAAGCTGGCCGGAGTACCGCTGATCATCCCGCTGGCCTGGACCTGGATGGCCTGGCCGGCCTGGTTGGCGGCCACCCGGCTCACCGGCGGGTCCTCCGGTCGGTGGCGCTGGCCCGGTCGCATCGCGCTGGCCACGGTGGGGTTGGCCGCCTGGGATCTCTTCCTCGACCCGCAGATGGTGGCCGAGGGGCACTGGGTGTGGCGGGATGCCACGCCGGCCCTGCCCGGGTTGCCCGGCATCCCGGTCAGCAACTACCTGGGCTGGCTGCTGTTCGCGGTGCTGATGATGACCGCGCTGCGCCCGCTCGCCGGGCCCGGCGTGGCCACCACCGGCACCGGCGACCAGCCGATGTACGCGCTCTACCTGTGGACGTACGGCTCCAGCGTGCTCGCCCACGCCGTCTTCCTCGACCTGCCCGCCTCGGCGGTGTGGGGCGCGGCCGGCATGGCGGTGGTCGCCGTACCGCTGGCCGTCACCCTGCTGCGGGCCCGGCGGACCCGCGACCGGGCCACCGGTTCGCCTCGCGCCCCGGTCGACGTGGCGGCATGATCGCCGCGCTGCTCCTGCTGCTCGGTGTCACCGTGCTGACCGCGCACACCGTGGTCAACGCGGACCGCTGGCTGCGCCGGCCGACCGACCGGCCGGTGGAGCTCAGCGAACCGGTGGCGGTGCTGCTGCCGCTGCGCGACGAGGCCGACCGGGTCACCCCGTGCCTGCGTGCCCTGCTCGCCCAGCGGGGAGTGCCCCGGCTGCGCGTCGTGGTGCTCGACGACGGCTCGGTCGACGGCACCGCCGACGTGGTCCGCGCGGTGGTCGCCGACGACCCCCGGGTCACCCTGCTCACCGGGGTGAACCCCCCGCCGGGTTGGCTGGGCAAACCGCACGCCTGCTGGCAGTTGGCCACCCGGGTCGAGGACTCGGCCGGCGCACTGGTCTTCGTCGACGCCGACGTGGTGCTCGAACCGTACGCCGTGGCGGCGGCGGTCACCGAACTGCGTGCCGCCGGGGCGACGCTGCTGTCGCCGTACCCACGGATCGTGGTGCGGACGGTGGCCGACCGGCTGGTGCAGCCGTTGTTGCAGTGGCTGTGGCTGACCTTCCTGCCGCTGCGGGCGATGGAGCGTTCGCCGCGACCGTCGCTGGCCGCGGCCGGCGGGCAGTTCCTGGTCGTCGACCGGGCCGGTTACCTGCGGGCCGGCGGGCACGCGGCGGTAGCCGACAAGGTGCTGGAGGACATCGAGCTGGGCCGGGCGGTGAAGCGGGCCGGCGGCCGGATCGCCCTCGCCGACGGCTCCCGGCTGGCCAGCTGCCGGATGTACGAGGACTGGCCGCAACTGCGTGACGGCTACACCAAGTCGTTGTGGGCCTCGTTCGGAAACCCGAGCGCCGCGGCCGTGGTGCTGACCGTGCTGCTGGCGCTCTACACCGCACCGCCGCTGGTGGCCGTCGCGGCGTTGCTCGCCGGCGCGCCGACGGTGGCCGGGGTCGCCGTGGGCGCCTACCTGGCGGGGGTGGCCGGGCGGATGGTCAGCGCCCGGGCCACCGGTGGCCGGGCCTGGCCCGACGCGCTGGGCCATCCCGTGTCGGTCGCGGTCCTCGGTTGGCTGACCCTGCGGTCGTACCATCTGCGCAAGCGGCGACGCCTGTCCTGGCGTGGCCGTCCGGTGGGTTAGAGCCTGGGAGGACGCGGCATGGCGCGGATCGTGGTCATCGGCGCCGGCGTGGGTGGACTGGCCGCCGCCGCCCGGCTGGCCGTCACCGGGCATCAGGTGACAGTCCTGGAACGCGCCGATGAGGTCGGCGGCAAGCTGGGGCGGCACAGCCGGGACACCCCCGAGGGCGCGTTCCACTTCGACACCGGCCCCAGCCTGCTCACCCTGCCCGAGGTCTTCCACGAGCTGTTCGAGGCGACCGGGGCGAAGCTCGACGAGTACCTCGACCTGGTGCCGCTGGACCCGATCGTGCGGCACGTCTTTCCCGGCGGCGGCCCGGTGCTCGACTCCTGCGCCGACCCGACCGAGTTCACCGACCGGATCGGCGTGGCCCTCGGCGACCGGGCGGCCGGCGACTGGCAGCGGTTGTGGCGGCGCGCCGCCCGGGTGTGGCGGGCTTCCGAGCGCGACATTCTGCGCCGCCGGGTCGACTCGCCCCGCGACCTGGCCCGGCTCGCCTGGCGGCTGGGCGACCTGGCCGCGATCCGACCCGGCCAGAGCCTGCGCGGGCTGGGTCGCAGCCTGATCTCCGACCCGCGACTGCGGATGCTGCTGGACCGGTACGCCACCTACACCGGCGCCGACCCGCGCCGGGCGCCCGCCGCGCTTGTCGCGGTCCCCTACGCCGAGCTGGCCTTCGGCGGCTGGTACCTGCGCGGCGGGCTGGGCACTCTCGCCGACGCGTTGCTGTCCCGCTGCCTGGACCTGGGGGTGGTGGTACGCACCGGCACCGCGGTCACCCGCATCGACGCGGTGGGCGGGCGGGTGCACGGGGTACGCGTCGCCGACTCGACCACCCCGGTCCCGGCCGACGTGGTGGTGGCCAATGTCGACGCGCTGAGCGTCTACCGTGATCTGCTGCCCGACGCGCGCCGGCTGGCCGGGCTCACCGACCGCAGCCTGGCCGGGTTCGTGCTGCTGCTCGGCGTACGCGGCGACTCCGGGCTGGCCCACCACAACGTCTTCTTCCCATCCGACTACGACGCCGAGTTCGACGCGGTCTTCGGTGATCCGGGACGGGGGATGCGGGCCCGCCCAGCCGCCGACCCGACGGTCTTCGTCACCGTGGCGAACGACCCGGCGGTCCGCCCGGCCGGGCACGAGGCGTGGTTCGTGCTTGTCAACGCCGCCCGCCAGGGCACCGCCCCGAGCGCGATCGACTGGCGCCGGCCGGGGCTGGCCCAGGCGTACGCCGATCGGATCCTCGACGTGCTGGCCGAACGCGGTGTGGACGTACGCGACCGGCTGGTGTTCCGCGACGTGCGTACCCCGGCCGATCTGGCCGCCGCCACCGGCGCACCGGGCGGCACCATCTACGGCACGGCCGGTGGCCTGCTCCGGCCGGCCAACCGGGGACCGGCCCGGGGACTGTGGTTGGTCGGCGGCTCCAGCCATCCCGGCGGTGGTCTGCCGATGGTGACCCTCTCCGCGCAGATCGTCGCCGACGCGGTCGGCCCGGCCTGGTAGCTCAGCCGGCGTCGATAAGTGCCCGACGCACCGCGGAGAGCAGCTGCCCCAGCCCGAAGGCGGCGAGCAGCACCCAGACCGCGGTCGCCATGGTGATGGTGCCGGCGGCCAGGTCCACCTCGATCAGTCCACTCAGGCCGGCCAGCAGCAGCCCTGCCACGGCCACACAGACCCGGGTCGGCCGCTCCCCCACGGTGACCGCGCCGATCTCCCGCATGCCGGCGGCGACCGCGCGGGCCCGGACGTACTCGTGCAGCCAGGAGAGCGCACCACCCGCGGCGACAAGCGCCCCCGGCGCGCCGACCAGCCAGAACGCCACCAGCCAGGCGGCCTCGCCGATCCGGTCGGCCAGCGAGTCGTAGACGTAGCCGAGCCGGGTGGTGCGGCCGGTGGCCACGGCCACCGCACCGTCGACGCTGTCGGCCACCGAGGCGAGCAGCACGAACAGCGCGCCCAGGAACGGCCCGTCGCCCGGTCGGACCGCGAGCAGCGGTACGCAGAGACAGAGCAGCACCCCGGCCACCGTCACCGCGGTCGGGCCGACCCGTAGCCGGCCCAGCAGGAACCCGATGTGGTAGGAGAAGCGCAGCCAGCCACGCACCACGGGAGTGGCGGCCCGGGGATCGAACCCGCCGTGCAGCCGGGCCCACGCCGTGGCGTAATCGTTCCAGTTCAGCTGTCTGCCCACCACGGTTCAACCGTCGCGACAGCGCCGAGGTGTCGCGCGCCGGGTGTCACGTCTCGGCGCCCACCCGCAGGTTCTGCCATATCTCCCGGGTCGCGGTGGACCGGTTGAAGGTGATGAAGTGGATCCCCGGGACCCCCTCGTCGAGCAACCGGAGGCACATCTCGCTGGTCTGCTCGATGCCGAGCCGGCGGACCGCCTCCGGATCGTCGGCGACCCGCTCGAACCGCGCGGCCAGCGCGGGCGGGAAGGGTGCCCCGGACAGCTGCACGGAGCGCTCGATGGTGCCGATCCGGGTCACCGGCATCACCCCGGCCAGGATCGGGGTGTCGCAGCCGGCGGCGGCCACCCGGTCCCGCAGCCGAAGATACTCGTCAGCGTCGAAGAACATCTGAGTGATCGCGAAATCCGCGCCGGCCCGGCACTTACGGATGAAGTGCTCGGTGTCGGTGTCGACATCCGGTGAGCGCGGATGCCGGTAGGGGAAGGCGGCGACGCCGACGCTGAAGTCACCGGAGTGACGGACCAGCCGGACCAGGTCCTCGGCGTAGTGCACGCCGTCAGGGTGCGGGATCCACTCGCCGGTGGGATCGCCCGGCGGGTCGCCGCGCACCACCAGCACGTTGCGCACCCCGACGCCGGCCAGCCGGCCGATCACGTGCCGCAACTCGGCGACGGAATGGTTGACCGCCGTCAGGTGGGCCATCGGCAGCAGGGTGGTCTCGGTGGCGATGCGCTCGGTGACCGCGACCGTGGTGTCCCGGGTCGAGCCGCCGGCACCGTAGGTGATCGACACGAAGGACGGACGCAGGGGCTCCAGCTCGCGGATGGCCTGCCACAACTGCCGCTCGCCCTGCTCCGTCTTCGGGGGCATGAACTCGAAGGAGAAGGTCGGCTGGCAGTCGCGGACCAGCTCTCCGATCGCCGGTTGCGAATTCGGGAGGACCGAGGGAAGACCGAGCGCCACGCACCGACTCTAGCGGGCCGGGCCGAACGCCCCCACCGGCTTCCCAGCGGTGGGGACAGCGGCGGGCGGATCGGCCCGCCTGGCACGGGTAGAAGGTTCGCCGCCAGCGCGCGGGAAACTGTCGCACCACCGGATTAGCCTGCTGAACTGCGCGGGTGGGCCGAGAGCTCACCGGGGGCCGCGCGGGGGTCAGCAGCAGACGGCGCGGGCCGGCGTCGCCCTGATCAGGTGGGGCCGGGCCCGTCACCCCGCCGACCCGCCGGAGGATCGATGTCCCCGTCCCCGCTGACCCCTGCCCGCCCCGCCCCGGCTTCCCTCGGCCCGCTGGTGGCCCGGTTACGGCTCGCCCGAGGGTGGAGCCAGTCCCGGCTCGCCGCCGAGCTCTGTGCCGCCGCCGGAGTGTTCACGCTCAGCCGGCACGAGATCTCCCGCTGGGAGCGAGGGGTGCGCGTGCCGGGACGCTTCTGGCGCGGCTGGCTGGTCCGGATCCTCGCGGTGCCCGGCGGCGCATCCAGGCCCGGCGGGTCGCCACGCTCGGCACGGCGCGTCCCCGGGCCAGCCGGACCGACCCGGCCGCGACCAGCGACGAACACGACGCGCCGGAGGGCGGGTGGGTCGTCGCGGCGTACCCCGACCCATTAGCGTCGGGACGTGACCCATGCTGCTCCCGTCTCCCCCGTCGACCGTGCCAGCCTGCGCCAACGGGTCGACAAGGCGCTGTCGGACTTCCTCGCCGGCCGTCGCGCCTGGATGACCGACGTCGACGACGCCCTGGTGCCGGTCGCCGAGGCGATCGAGGCGTTCGTGCTGGGTGGCGGCAAGCGGCTGCGGCCGGCCTTCGCCTACTGGGGCTACCGGGGTGCCGGCGGGGTGGACACCGACCCGGTGGTGACCGCCCTCGCCGCGCTCGAGTTCGTGCAGGCCAGTGCCCTGATCCACGACGACCTGATGGACCGCTCGGACACCCGACGGGGTGAGCCCGCGGTGCACCGGCGGTTCGCCACCCGGCACCGCTCAGCCGGCTGGGGTGGCGACCCGGACGGCTTCGGTGACGCCGCGGCGATCCTGCTGGGCGACCTCTGCCTGGTCTGGTCCGACGAACTGCTGCACTCCGCCGGACTCGACCCCCGGACGGTGGCCCGCGCCCGACCGGACTTCGACGAGATGCGCACCGAGGTCACCATCGGGCAGTACCTCGACGTGCTGACCCAGGCCACCGGCGACACCTCGCTGGAACGGGCCGGCAAGGTCGCCCGGTACAAGTCGGCCAAGTACACCGTGGAGCGGCCGCTGCTGATCGGCGCGGCGTTGGCCGACGCCCCCGCCGACGTACGCATCGCCTACTCGGCGTACGGCCTGCCGTTGGGTGAGGCTTTCCAGTTGCGTGACGATGTGCTGGGGGTCTTCGGCGACCCGGCGCAGACCGGCAAGCCGGCCGGCGACGACCTGCGCGAGGGCAAGCGGACCTACCTGGTGGCGGCGGCCCTGGAGGTGGCCGATGACACCGGTCGCGCGCTGCTGCTCGGTGGCCTCGGCGATGGCGAGCTGGACGCCACCGGAGTGGCTCGGCTGCGGGAACTGATCGTCGACACCGGCGCGCTGGCCCGTACCGAGCAGCGCATCGTCACCCTGACCGACGCGGCGCTCGCCGCGCTGACCGCCGTCGACCTCGACACCGAGGCCCGGCAGGCGCTGGTGGACCTGGCCATCGCCGCCACCCGCCGCGCCGACTGACTCCCCTCAGAAGCCCAGGGCCTGGGCGCGACGCTTGACCTCACGGGCCTGATCGCCGCCGAGGGCGGACGCGGGGGTGCCATCGGCCAACGTGTCGTCGGGCTCGTAGAGCCAGCGCAGTGCGGCCTCGTCGTCGTAGCCGGCGTCGGCCAGCAGGGTCAGCACGCCCGGCAGGTGTTTGAGCACGGTCCGGTTGGCCACCAGGTCGGCCGGGATCCGGCGGACACCGTCGCGGCGGACCGCGACCAGCTCCCGGTCCCGGATCATCTGGTGGACCTTGCTGATCGGCAGGTCGAGCCGCTCGGCGACGTCCGGCAGGGTCAGCCAGCCCGCCGGGTCGGCGGGACCGGCCAGGGGCGCGGCGCCCTCGGCGGGTACGGAATCGGTCACGCGCAACACCCTGCCACGCCACCCCCGGGCCCGGTCAACGGCCTCCCGGCAACCACCCTGAGCAGGGGCGATCGTCACCCTGCGCGCGCGCCGGACCCATGCGGGAAAGCCTGTCGGTAGCATCCTGTTCAACCTTCGTCCCCCCGAGACATAGACTGCCTGCTGATGGACACACAGGTCGCCGACACGTTGCTGGGCTCGCTGATCGACGGGCGCTACCGCATTCGCGGTCGCGTGGCCCGTGGCGGCATGGCGACCGTGTACACCGCCACCGACGAGCGGCTCGAACGCACCGTCGCTGTCAAGATCATCCACTCCGCCCAGGGAACGCCCGGCCAGGCCGGCCGGCCCAGCTTCGTCGACCGGTTCACCGACGAGGCCAAGACCATCGCCCGGCTCACCCACCCCAACGTGGTGGCGGTCTACGACCAGGGCACCCACGCCGGGCGGCCCTACCTGGTCATGGAGTACGTCCGCGGCCGTACCCTGCGCGAGGTGCTGGCCGAGCGGCGGCGGCTCAACCCGGACGAGGCGCTGGCCATCACCGAGCAGATGCTCGCGGCCATCGGCGCCGCCCACCGGGTCGGCCTGGTGCACCGCGATGTGAAACCGGAGAACGTGCTGGTCGCGGAGGCGCCCAGCGCCGGTCCGGCCAACCTCGTCGACAGTGTGGTCAAGGTGACCGACTTCGGACTGGCCCGGGCCGTCGAGGCGAGCACCGACCACGACAGCGGAAACCAGTTGATGGCCACCGTGGCGTACGTCGCCCCGGAGCTGGTGACCGACGGCCGGGCCGACGCCCGCACCGACGTCTACTCCACGGGCATCGTGCTGTTCGAGATGCTCACCGGCCGGGTTCCGTACGACGGTGACCGGCCGATCGACATCGCCTGGCAGCACGTCGACCGGGACGTCCCCGCACCGTCGATGCTGGTGCCCGGCCTGCCGAGGGTGCTCGACGACCTGGTCGCCCGCGCCACCCGTCGCGACCCGGCGGCCCGTCCCGCCGATGCCGGCACACTGCTTTCCGAGGTGCAGGTCGCCCGGGACGGGCTGGGTAGTCCGAACAGCCACACCGCTCTGATCGCTCCGGTGACCGACGGCCCGGCCGTGTCGCAACCGACGATGATGGTCGCGCCCGTACGTCCGGCCGAGCGACCGACCTGGGCCCGCCTGCCGGAAGATGGTCCGCCCGCTCGCGGTCGGCGTCGCGCGACGCCGAGCGGCGGTGACGATCTGCGTACCCGACTGGCCGGGCTGGGCGCCCGGCTGACCGGCCAGGGCGGCGGACGTCTCGCCGTCGCGGCCGTCGTCGTGGTGCTCGGGCTGGTGGCCGCGCTCGGTGGTTGGTGGTTCGGCGTCGGTCGGTACACCACCGCGCCACAGCTGGTG
Source organism: Micromonospora sp. C51 (assembly GCF_018070435.1). Lineage (NCBI taxonomy): Bacteria > Bacillati > Actinomycetota > Actinomycetes > Micromonosporales > Micromonosporaceae > Micromonospora > Micromonospora sp. C51. The sequence continues at coordinate 35,373 of NZ_JAGPXQ010000051.1, forward strand.
AGCATGACCAAGGCCGAGGCGGAGGCACAGGCATCCCAGGCCGGCTTCGAGGTGGTCTACGCCGACCCTCGGTACGACGACCAGATCCCCCGCGACGGCGTGCTCAGCCAGGACCCCGCCTCGTCCGCGCGGATCGTCAAGGGCGGCACCATCACCCTCACCCTGTCGCTCGGGCCGGAGCGCTTCGAGCTGCCGGACGTGGTCGGCAAGGAGTTCGCGCTGGCCGAGGCCGACCTGCTCAGCGCCCAGCTCGAGGTGGCCAAGGGCACCGCCCGGTACGACGACAGCCTGCCGGAGGGCATCGTGGTGGCCACCGACCCCAAGGCGGGCGAGGAGGTCAAGCCGGGCGACGAGATCACCGTCATCCTCAGCAAGGGCCGGGCCCCGATCACCGTGCCGAACCTGGTCGGCAAGAACCTCAACGACGCCCGTAACCAGATCGCGCAGCTCGGACTGGTGCTGGTGGAGCCGACGCGCAAGGAGTCCGACAAGCCGCGTGACGAGGTGATCGGGCAGAGCCCGGCCGCTGGCGGCGGCGTGGAGAAGGGTGCCCAGATCCGGCTGGAGGTCAGCGAGGGTCCGCCGCTGGTGACCGTGCCGCGCGTCGTCGACCTGCCCTGCCAGCAGGCCAAGCAGGTGCTGGAGAGCCAGGGCTTCCCGGTGGCGGTGCAGTTCAACCCGAACGCCGTCACCCGGTTCCAGAACCCGAACGAGAACGCCCAGGTCGCGCCGGGGACCCAGATCACCATCGGGTGCTTCTGATGCCGGTGCCGGATGCCGGGTACCGGCCGATCGGATCGCACACGCCCGCCTCGGGAGGGCTGGCCAAGGCGGCGCTGCCGTACCTCGACGCGGCCGGCTCCGAGGTGGCGCAGGTCTACGTCGGCAACTCCCGGGGCTGGGCGATGCCGGCTGGCGATCCGGTGCAGGACGCGCTGTTCCGGAACGGCTGCGCCGAACGCGGCGTCGCCGTCTACATCCACGCGTCGCTACTGGTCAACCTCGGTTCACCGACCGAGGCAACGGTCGAGCGGTCGACCCAGAGCCTGGCGCACGCGCTGCGCCGAGGTGCCGCGATCGGCGCGCGCGGGGTGGTCTTCCACGCCGGCAGTGCGGTGGACGCCGGGTACGCCGACGCGGCCATGCGGCAGGTACGCGAGTCGCTGCTGCCGCTGCTCGACTCGGCCGCCGACACGGGCGGCCCGATGCTGCTGGTCGAGCCGAGCGCCGGCGGCGGCCGGTCACTGGCCTGCCGGGTGGAGCAGCTCGGCCCGTACCTCGACGCGGTCGACCGGCATCCGCAGCTCGGGGTCTGCTTCGACACCTGCCACGCCTGGGCGGCCGGGCACGACCTGGCCGCCGAGGGCGGGATGACCGCGACGCTTGACGCTCTGGTGAGCACCGTGGGGGCGGACCGGCTCCGGCTGATACACGCGAACGACTCGAAGGACCTGTGCGGTTCCACCCGGGACCGGCACGAGAACATCGGCAAGGGCATGATCGGCGAGCCCGCCTTCGCCGAGCTGATGCGTCACCCCGCCACCGCCGGTGTCCCGATCCTCGTCGAGACCCCCACCGAACGCCACGAGGGTCACGCCGCCGACATCACCACCCTCCGCCGCCTCCTCCCCCACCCCCAACTCCCC
>NZ_JAGPXQ010000052.1:0-36989 GCF_018070435.1 Micromonospora sp. C51
TCGGCGCGTCCACGACGGGACACGCCGACCGCCGACGCGATGAACCAGGTTCAGGTGCCGTACGCGGGCTACCTCACGCCTGCTTGGTCTCCCAGAAGATCTTGGAGATCTCGTCGATCTTCTGAAGCAGCTCGTCCGCCTTGCTCGGATCCGTGGCGCCCTTGGCGCCGGCGGCACCGGCCAGCTTGGTGGCCTCGTTGAACAGCTGGTGCAGGTGCGGGTACTTCTCGAAGTGCGGAGGCTTGAAGTAGTCGGTCCAGAGCACCCAGAGGTGGTGCTTGACCAGCTCGGCCCGCTGCTCCTTGATCAGGATGGCCCTGGTGCGGAACTCCGGGTCGGTGTTGGCCTGGTACTTCTCGCAGATCATTTTCACCGACTCGGCCTCGATGCGGGCCTGCGCGGGGTCGTAGACGCCGCAGGGCAGGTCGCAGTGGGCGCTGGCGCTCACGCGGGGCGCAAGGATGCGTGGAAGTCGCATCGGGATCCTCCATGGGAAGTTTGCGATGATCCAAGACGACACTACTCCTGGACGGTGGTCCCCGAGGGGGCTGGAGGTGAAACCCGTGCCCGCCACCCGGCTGCGGTGGCCGCTGTCGGCCGTGCTGGTGACCGGACCCTCCATGGCACCCACGCTGCGTCACGGTGACGCGGTGCTGGTGCGCCGGGGCGGCCGGACCACCCGGCCCGGTGACGTGGTGATTGCGGTTTTCCGCACTCGACCGGACCTGCTGGTGGTCAAACGGGCCGTCCGCCCGGTCGATGGCGGCTGGTGGCTGTCCGGTGACAACGGCCTGGTCACCGACGACTCCCGCAGTTACGGCGTGGCGGACGTACAGGGCCGGGTGGTGGCCCGGTACTGGCCCCGGCCCGGCCGGGTGCCGCCAAGACCGTTATGAACCTGCTCACATACTGGACCCCTGGGCCTGACTATGCTCGGAAGTGCCCGGGTGACCCCCCGCACCGCCGCCGCTCGCTCGCCTCACCGTGCGCCCGACCGGTCGGCCCAGTTGCTCGATCTTTCTGGAGTCACCATGTCTTCGTCCACCGTGGACCCTGCTGATCCCGTCTTCCAACTGCACCGGGGCGGCAAGATGGCCGTCGTCTCGACCGTGCCGCTGACCAGCCGGGACGATCTCTCTCTCGCGTACACCCCGGGGGTGGCCCGGGTCTGCGAGGCGATCGCCGCCGATGCGTCCCTCGCCCACGACTACACCTGGGCCTCGCGCGCCGTCGCGGTCGTCACCGACGGCTCGGCCGTACTCGGTCTCGGCAACATCGGCCCGAGCGCCGCGCTGCCGGTGATGGAGGGCAAGGCCGTGCTGTTCAAGCAGTTCGGCGGGGTCGACGCGGTACCGGTCTGTCTGGCCACCCAGGACGTCGACGAGATCGTCGCGGTGGTCACCGCGCTCGCGCCGTCGTTCGGTGGCATCAACCTGGAGGACATCAGCGCACCGCGGTGCTTCGAGGTGGAACGGCGGCTCGACGAGGCGCTGGACATCCCCGTCTTCCACGACGACCAGCACGGCACCGCGATCGTCGTACTGGCCGCGTTGCGCAACGCCGCGACGCTACTCAACCGCAAGCTCGGCGATCTGCGGGTGGCCGTGAGTGGTGCGGGAGCGGCCGGTGTGGCGGTGACCAGGATGCTGGTGGCCGGCGGTGTGGACCCGGAGCGGGTGGTGGTCTGCGACTCCCAGGGCGTCATCTCCCGGCAGCGCACCGGCCTCACCGGGACGAAGGCTGAACTCGCCGAGCTGACCAACGCCGACGGCCGGCAGGGCGACGTCACCGAGGCGCTGCGCGACGCCGACGTGCTGATCGGGGTCTCCGGTGGCCGGATCCCCGAACGGGCGGTGGCCGGCATGGCCCCGGGCGGCATCGTGTTCGCGCTGGCCAACCCCACCCCGGAGGTGGATCCGGAGGTGGCGGCCCGACACGTCGCGGTGGTCGCCACCGGCCGCAGCGACTACCCGAATCAGATCAACAACGTGTTGGCCTTCCCGGGCGTCTTCCGGGGTGCACTCGACGCCCGAGCCACCCGGATCACCGACGCCATGAAGGTCGCCGCGGCCGACGCGATCGCCTCGGTGGTGGCCGAGACGCTCACGCCCGAGGCCATCGTGCCCTCGCCGCTCGACCCACGGGTGGCACCGGCGGTGGCCGACGCGGTCGCCGAGGCGGCCCGCCGAGACGGCGTGGCGCGCGCCTGAGTGTCACGAAGGGCCCTGTTCACGCCGGGACAGGGCCCTTCTTAACGGGCGCTCAGCTTGTTACGGTGCGGATCATGCGTGCCGCCTTCGCCTCCCGTTTCGACGACGCCGACCCGCTCGCCGCGCTCACCGTCGGTGATCAGCCCGAGCCGAGCCTGCCCGACGACGACTGGGTGACGCTGCGCGTCACGGCCAGTTCGCTCAACCACCACGACCTGTGGTCACTACGCGGCGTCGGGCTCCGTGCCGAACAACTGCCGATGATCCTCGGCTGCGACGCGGCCGGCGTGGACCCCGACGGTAACGAGGTGGTCGTCTACCCCGTCGTACCGACGCCCGGCGACCCGCGGGGAATGTCCATCCTCTCGGAGCACTTCCCCGGGACGCTGGCGGAGCGGGTGGCCGTACCCCGGTCGAACCTGCTGCCGCTGCCGGCGGGGCTGGCGGCGACCGACGCCGCGTGCCTGCCGACGGCCTGGCTGACGGCCTGGCGGATGCTCACCACCAAGGGCCGGGTCGCCGACGCCGACGCCGTCCTGGTCCAGGGCGCCGGGGGTGGCGTGGCCACCGCGGCCGTCGCGCTGGCCGTCGCGCTGGGCAAGCGGGTGTACGCGACCAGCCGCGACGCGGCCAAGCGCGAGCGCATCGCCGAGTTGGGCGCGACCGCCGTGGAGCCGGGCGCGCGGCTGCCCGAACGGGTGGACGTGGTGATCGAGACGGTCGGTGCGGCGACCTTCGACCACTCGTTGAAGTCGGCCGCCCTGGGCGCCCGGATCGTGGTCTCCGGCGCCACCGCCGGCCACGAGCCGAAGGTCAACCTGCGCCGGGTCTTCGCCATGCAGTTGGAGATCCTGGGTACCTCGATGGGCACGCCTGACGAACTGGCCGCCCTGCTGACGTTCTGCGCCGAGCGGGAAGTGCGGCCGGTGATCGACAGCGTGGTGCCGTTCAGCCGCGTCGGCGACGCCTTCGCTCGGCTGCACTCCGGTGACGTCTTCGGCAAGGTGGTCGTCGACCACACCGCCTGAGCCGTCCCCGGACCGACCGGATGGCGCACTTTCCCTGGTGGTGCGGGCTGCCGGGCCGCTGAGGCAGCAACATCCCCGATGGTGCGGCGTGGATCCGGCGGTGTGCGGGTTACAGGTTGTTGTCGAGAGTGGCGACGTCGTCGCGGGCGGCGGCGGCGGGGATGCGCTCCTTCGCGTCGGCGTCGCCGTAAAGCGTCCAACGCAGGAACTCGGTGGTGGTGTCGGCGACCACCCGCAGCGCGGCCCCTTCGCTGCGCAGCAGGGCACGGCCGTGGTCGCCGTCGGGCAGGCTCAGCATCGCCTTCGGCCACGGCACCTTGTCGTACACGGCCTTGCCGGCGGCGTACTGCACCACCTCGTCGGCCTGGCCGTGCACGAACAGCTGCGGCGCGGCGGCACCCGCGAACGCGGTGCCCACCCCGAGGGCGGTGCCGGCGAAGACGATTCCCGCGGCCAGCCGCTCGTCGCGGCCGGCGGTGAACAGCCCGATGGTGGTCACCGCACCCGCGGAGTGGCCGGCGGCGGCCACCCGGTCGGTGGCCAGCCGCCCGCGGAGCGGATCACCGTCCCGGGCGTCGAGGGCGAGCAACCGGGTCAGCGCGTACGACACGTCGGCCGGCTGGTTGAGCACATCGAGCACGTTGTTCTCGCCGCCACCACGGGAGGTCTTCGGGAAGGTCGGCGCGGCCACCACGAAACCGGCCGAGGCCCACCTGGTCAGCAGCGACTCGTAGTCGTCGGGACGACCGCCCAGGCCGTGGCTGAACATGATCACTGGGAACTGCCCGTCCGCGGCGTCGACACCGCTGGCCGGCTGCCCACCGGCCCGGCCGGCCGCCGGGTACCAGACGGTCACCGGCAGCGGTCGGTCGCCGTCGCGGTTCAGCTTCAGCTGCCGTACGCCGAGCGCGAAGGTGCCCTCCGGGGCGCTGCCGGCAGGGACCGCCGGGGAGACCGACGGCGCGACGGAGACAGTGGCCTGCGGGGTGGCGGCATCCGCCCGCTCGGTGGGCTCACGGTCGGTGGAACAGCCCGCCAGGGTGCTGGCGAGGAGAGCGGAGGCGGCCAGAGCGGAGGCGGCACGACGCGACATGGCTCCGATTGTGCCCGCACCGTCGGCGGCGCGTACGGGCGCACCGGGCACGCCGGTTGGACAGGTTTCGCTAAGGTTCCCGGCATGGCTGAGAACTACACCGACCCGAGCGGCAACACCGAGGCGTTCCGTGCCTTCGCCAACCCGGAGACCGCTCCGGCGGAGGCCGCGTCGCGTACTGGTCTGATCATCGGGGCGGCCGTGGTCGCCGCGGTGCTGCTCGCCCTCGCCACCTGGCTCGCCTTCGGCTGACCGGGCTGGTGTCAGCTGCCGCCCCTGACCACGGCCCGGGCGGCGCGGGCGATCTCCCGCTCCTCGTCGGTACCGATGACGCAGACGGCGACCTCCGCGCCGTCCGGTGAGATGAGCCGGTCGCCGCTGCCCGCGTTGCGGTCCGGGTCGACCCTGATGCCGAGCCGGTCCAGCCCGGCCAGCGCCGCCGCGCGCACCGGTGCCGCGTGCTCGCCGACCCCGGCGGTGAAGGTGACCGCGTCCACCCGGCCGAGCAGCGCGTAGTACGCCCCCACGTAGCCGGTTATCCGGCGGCAGTAGACGTCGAAGGCGAGCGCTGCGGCCCGGTCGCCGGCCGCCCGCTGGGCGAGCAGCTCGCGCATGTCGTTGACCCCGCTCAGCCCGAGCAGGCCGCTGCGATGGTTGAGCAGGTCATCGATCTCGTCGACGCCCAGGCCGCCCTCGCGGCGCAGGTGGAACACGATCGTCGGATCGAGGTCGCCACTGCGGGTGCCCATCACCAGCCCCTCCAACGGCGACATGCCCATCGAGGTGGCGACGCTTCGTCCGCCGGCCACCGCACAGGCGCTGGCGCCGTTGCCCAGGTGCAGCGTGATCGTGTTGATCTCGTCGTACCGGCGGTCCAGCAGTTCCGCCGTGCGCCGGGACACGTACGCGTGGGAGGTGCCGTGGAAGCCGTAGCGCCGGATTCCGTACCGCTGCGCGACCTCGCGGTCGATCGCGTACGTGGCGGCGGAGTCGGGCAGCGTGTGGTGGAACGCGGTGTCGAAGACAGCGACCTGCGGCACCTCGGGCAGGGCCTGGCGGGCCACCTCGATGCCGGCGAGGTTCGCCGGGTTGTGCAGCGGGGCCAGGGGCACCAGGTCGGTGATGGCGGCCAGCACCTCGTCGTCGACGAGCGTCGGTGCGGTGAACCGCTGGCCGCCGTGCACCACCCGGTGCCCCACGGCGGCGAGGCCGGCCAGGTCCAGCCCGTCCAGGATCTGCCGGATCGCGCTGGTGTGGTCGCCCGGCCCACCGCCGGGCTCACCGATCCGCTCGACGGTGCCCTTGTCCAGCACACGGTCGCCGTCGTACAGCCGGTACTTGATCGACGATGAGCCGCTGTTGAGCACCAGCACCTTGCTCACGGCTGCACCTCGGCGAGCGCGGCGGCCTGGATGGCGGTGATCGCCACGGTGTTGACGATGTCCGGCACGGTGGCCCCCCGGGAGAGATCGTTGACCGGCCGGCGCAGGCCCTGCATGACCGGCCCGACGGCCACCGCTCCGGCGGAGCGCTGCACCGCCTTGTACGTGTTGTTGCCGGTGTTCAGGTCCGGGAAGATGAAGACCGTCGCACGGCCGGCGACCGCGCTGCCGGGCAGCTTGGTGGCGGCGACGGCCGGGTCGATGGCCGCGTCGTACTGGATCGGGCCCTCGACGGCCAGTTCGGGTCGGCGTTTCCGGACCAGCGCGGTGGCCGCCGCGACCTTCTCCACGTCCTCGCCCGCGCCCGAACTCCCGGTCGAGTAGGACAGCATCGCCACCCGGGGTTCGATGCCGAACCGGGCCGCGGTGTCCGCCGAGGAGATGGCGATGTCGGCGAGCTGGGCGGCATCCGGATCGCGGTTGACCGCGCAGTCGCCGTAGACCAGCACCCGGTCGGCGAGCAGCATGAAGAAGACGCTTGAGGCGACGGAGACCTCCGGCATGGTCTTGACGATCTCGAAGGCCGGCCGGATGGTCGCCGCCGTGGTGTGCGTGGCACCGGAGACCATGCCGTCGGCATGGCCCGCCCACACCATCATGGTGCCGAAGTAGTTGGGTTGGGCGACGATGTCGTGCGCCAGTTCGGCGGTGACCCCCCGGTGCGCGCGCAACTTCGCGTACGCCTCGGCGAACTCGTCGCGCCACGGGCTGCTCGCCGGGTCGACCACCCGGGCCTCGCCGATGTCCACCCCCAGTTCCCGGGCCCGCCGGGCAACCTCCTCCGGCCGGCCGAGCAGGGTCAGATCGGCCACTCCCCGGCGCAACAGGATCTCGGTGGCGCGCAGGATCCGCTCCTCGGTCCCCTCCGGCAGCACCAGGTGCCGCCGCCGGGTCCGGGCCCGGTCGATCAGGTCGTACTCGAACATCAACGGGGTGACCCGCGCGGACCGGCTGACCCGTAGCCGGCCGGCCAGCTCGACGGTGTCGACATGTGCCTCGAAGGCACCGAGCGCGGCCTCCACCTTTCGGGGGTTCCCGGCGCTGGGCCGCCCCTCGATCCGGCTCGACGCGGCCACCGTGTGGTAGCTGTCACTGGTCACCGACAGCACCGCGAGCCGGGCGTTCAGCGCCTCCACCAGACGCATCGCCCGGGGATCGGGCGGCACGCCGAGGGTGAGCACCAACCCGGCCAGCGACACCTGACCGGCGACGTGCGCGGCGCTCGCCGCCACCAGCAGATCGTCCCGGTCACCCGGCATGATCAGCAGCGCGCCCTCGGTCAGGTGCTCCAGCAGGGTCGGCACGTGGGCCGCGCCGACGACGTAGTCGAGCACGTCGCGGGCGAGCGCGGTCTCGTCACCGGCCAGCAGCGTGGCGCCCAGCGCCCCCGCCACCTCCGCCACCGTCGGCGCGGAGACGCTCGGCACCTCCGGGATGGCGTACGCGGGGACCGGCAGCCGGGGCAGCGCCATCGCCCCGGGGACCCGGTTGGCCAGCACCGCGAGCACGGTCGCGCCGAGGTCCGCGAGGTCGTGGTACGCGCCCCGGGCGGCGGCGGCGATCGCCGCCGGCTGCTGCCCGTAGCCGTCCACCACCGGTACCACGACGCTGCCGAACTCCGTGGCCAGCCGGGCGTTGAAGGCCAGCTCACGTGGACCGGCGGTGTCACCGGCGGTGGCGAAGTCGCTGCCGACCACGACCATCGCCGCGAACCGCCGCTCCACGTCCCGGTAGCGCTCGACGATCCGGGAGATCAACTCCTCCCGACGACCGTCGGCGACCAAAGCGGTGGCCTCGGCGTACGTGGTGCCGTTCAGGTCCGCCACCGGTAGCCCCACCCGGTAACGCTCGCTGAGCAGGGTGAGGATCGGATCGGGGCGATCCTGCGCGACCAGCGGACGGAACACGCCGATCCCGCCGACCTGCCGGGACAACAACTCGGCGAGGCCGAGGGCGATTGTCGACTTCCCCCCGCCCGAGCCGACACTGGTCAGGTAAACGCTGCGGGCCACGGCACTCACGCTACAAGATCAGGGTTGTTCCCGCGTGGGTCCTCGGACCCGCCCACCCGGGCCGGCCGGGGTGATGGCCTGGTGATCAGTCGTCGTCCTCGTCGTCGAGCCGGGCCAGCCAGGTGGCGAACCGTTCGATCGGCACCTCGAACTCCGGGTTCACGTCGACGAAGTCACGCAGCCGGGCGGCCAGCCACTCCAGGCTGACCTGCTCGTCGCCGCGCCGCTCGACCAGTTCCTCGATGCCCCGGTCGGTGAAGTACATGGTCCTACTCGCTTCCTCACCGGAACCCCGGTGAAGCCGGCCGGTCCCGCCCCACCGTAGGGCGGGACGGGACCGGGTCAGTTCTCGTCAGGGGCGGGGAAGTGCCGCCTCGATCAACGCGTTCTGCTCGACCTCGTGCATCTTCGCCGAGCCGACGGCCGGCGCCGCGGCGGCCGGGCGGGAGATGCGGCGCAGCCGGACACCGTCGAGGTGCTCCAGCAGGTTGAGCGCGACGAACGACCAGGCACCCTGGTTGGCCGGCTCCTCCTGTACCCAGGCGAAGTCCTCCGCGTTCGGGAACTGCGCGAGCGCGGCCCGGATCTCCTCCACCGGCATCGGGTAGAGCTGCTCCAGTCGGATGATCGCCGTGTTGCTGATGCCGCGCTCCTGCCGGGCCTGGAACAGGTCGTAGTAGACCTTGCCCGAGCAGAGCAGCACCCGCTTGACCCGCTCGGGGTTGCCGGCCGCCGGGTCGGCCAGCACCGGGGAGAAGGTGCCGGTGGTGAAGTCCTCCACCGACGAGACGCAGAGCTTGTGTCGCAGCAGCGACTTCGGCGTGAACACCACAAGCGGCTTGCGCTTGGGCGAGAGGGCCTGGCGGCGTAGCAGATGGAAGTAGTTCGCCGGGGTGGTCGGGTTCGCCACCCGCATGTTGTCCTCGGCGCAGAGCTGGAGGAAGCGCTCCGGGCGGCCGGAGGTGTGGTCGGGCCCCTGTCCCTCGTGGCCGTGCGGCAGCAGCAGGGTCACCGCGGACCGCTGGCCCCACTTCACCTCGCCCGAGGAGATGAACTCGTCGATCACCGACTGGGAGCCGTTGACGAAGTCACCGAACTGCGCCTCCCAGCAGACCAGCGCATCGAGGTTCTCCACCGAGTAGCCGTACTCGAAGCCCATCGCCGCGTACTCGCTCAACAGCGAGTCGTGCACGAAGAGCCGGGAGCGCTCGCCGTCGGCGGTGAGCGACTGCAGCGGCAGGTAGTCGTCGCCGGTCTCCGCGTCGACGATCGAGGCGTGCCGCTGCACGAAGGTGCCGCGACGCGAGTCCTGCCCGGCGAGCCGGACGGTGACCCCGTCGTGCAGCAGCGCACCGAAAGCGATGATCTCGCCGAAGCCCCAGTCGATGTTGCCCTCGACGGCCATCCGGGCCCGCCGGTCGAGCAGCTGCCGGATCCGCTTGTGCGGGGTGAAGCCGTCAGGCAGGTTGACGTGTGCCTCACCGATGGCCTTGATGACCGACGCCTCGGTCGCCGTCTCCACCTGCGGCTCGGGCTCGTCCTGCCGGGGCGGGCGGCTCAGCTGACGCGGCGTGCTGGCCGCGTCGCGGGTGGCCTTGAAGACCCGCTCCAGCTGTGCCTGGTAGTCGCGCAGCAGCTCTTCGGCGTCTTCCAGGGTGATGTCACCCCGCCCGATCAGCTCCTCGGTGTAGAGCTTGCGGACCGAGCGCTTCGAGTCGATGATCCGGTACATCTGGGGGTTGGACATCGAGGGGTCGTCGCCCTCGTTGTGCCCGCGCCGCCGGTAGCAGACCAGGTCGATGACGACGTCCTTGTTGAACGCCTGGCGGTACTCGAAGGCGAGCCGGGCGACCCGGACCACGGCTTCCGGGTCATCGCCGTTCACGTGGAAGATGGGGGCCTGGATCATCCGGGCCACGTCGGTGCTGTAGAGGCTGGAGCGGCTGTACTCCGGGGCGGTGGTGAAGCCGACCTGGTTGTTGACCACGACGTGCACCGTCCCGCCGGTGCGGTAACCACGCAGCTGGGAGAGGTTTAGCGTTTCGGCCACCACGCCCTGGCCGGCGAAGGCCGCGTCGCCGTGCACCGCCAGCGGCAGCACGGTGTAGCCCTCCAGCTTGAGGTCGATGCGGTCCTGCTTGGCCCGGACGATCCCCTCCAGCACCGGGTCGACGGCCTCCAGGTGCGACGGGTTCGCCACCACCGAGACCTTCACCGCGTGGTCGCCGTCCGGGGTGGTGAACTTGCCGTTCTGGCCCAGGTGGTACTTCACGTCGCCGGAGCCCTGGGTGGAGCGGGGGTCCAGGTGCCCCTCGAACTCGGAGAAGATCTTCTCGTACGGCTTGCCGACGATGTTGGCCAGCACGTTGAGCCGACCCCGGTGGGCCATGCCGATGACAACCTCGTCCAGGTCGCCCTCGGCGGCGGCCTCCAGCACCTCACCGAGCAGCGGGATGAGCGACTCGCCGCCCTCCAGCGAGAAGCGCTTCTGGCCGACGTACTTGGTCTGGAGGAAGGTCTCGAAGGCCTCGGCCGCGTTGAGCCGGTTCAGCACGTGCTTCTGCTCGCCGGCCGGCGGCTTCTCGTACTTGCGCTCGACCCGCTCCTGGATCCAGCGGCGCTCGGCCGGGTCCTGGATGTGCATGTACTCGATGCCGACCCGGCGGCAGTACGAGTCGCGCAGGACGCCGAGGATCTCCCGCAGCTTCATCCGCTGCCGGCCGGCGAAGCCGTTGACCGGGAAGGTGCGGTCCAGATCCCACAGGGTCAGCCCGTGCTGGAGGACGTCCAGATCCGGGTGCTTGCGGATCTTGAACTCCAGCGGGTCGGTGTCGGCCATCAGGTGGCCACGCACCCGGTAGGAGTGGATCAGCTCGTGGACCCGGGCGGTCTTGTTGATCTGCCCCTCGCTGTCGACCGCGACGTCGCGCATCCAGCGCACCGGCTCGTACGGGATCCGCAGCGAGGTGAAGATCTGGTCGTAGAAGCCGTGCTCACCGAGCATCAGCTCGTGCATGACCTTGAGGAACTCGCCGGACTGCGCGCCCTGGATGATCCGGTGGTCGTACGTGCTGGTCAGCGTGATGACCTTGCTGACCGCCAGCTCGGCCAGGGTGGCCTCGCTCATGCCCTGGTACGGCGCCGGGTACTCCATGGCACCGACCCCGATGATCGCGCTCTGGCCCTGCATCAGTCGCGGCATGGAGTGCACCGTGCCGATGCCGCCGGGGTTGGTCAGCGAGATCGTGGTGCCGGAGTAGTCCTCCATGGTCAGCTCGTTGCGCCGGGCGCGCCGGACGACGTCCTCGTACGCCTGCCAGAACTGCCGGAAGTCCATCTGCTCGCAGGCCTTGATGGAGGGGACCACCAGGTTGCGGCTGCCGTCCGGCTTGGTCAGGTCGATGGCGATGCCCAGGTTGACGTGCTCGGGGCGAACCATCACCGGCTTGCCGTCGACCTCGGCGAAGGAGTTGTTCATCTCGGGGTGCGCGACAAGCGCCCGCACCAGGGCGTAGCCGATCAGGTGGGTGAAGCTGACCTTGCCGCCGCGGCCCCGGGCGAGGTGATTGTTGATCACGATGCGGTTGTCGACCAGGAGCTTCGCCGGCACGGCTCGGACGCTCGTCGCGGTCGGTACGGCCAGCGACGCATCCATGTTCTGGACGATCTTGGCGGCTACTCCGCGCAGCGGCGTGGTCTGTGGCCCGTTCGCGGTGGGCGCGGTCCGGGTCGGCTGGCTCTTCGCCGGCTCGGCCTTGGTCGGCTTCGCGGCGGGCGCGGGCTTCGACGCGGCGGGTGCCGGCTTCGACGTCGCCGCCGTGGTACGGCGTTCCGCCTTGCCCGCCGGCTCGGTCTTCGCTGCCGGCTCGCTCTTCGGCGCCGGCTCGGTCCTGGCCGGGGTGGCGTCCGTGGTCGCGGCGGTGGTGGCCGGCCGCCCGTCACCGGTGCCCGCTGTGCTCTGACCGGGCCGGTAGTCGGCGAAGAAGTCGTGCCAGGCCGGGTCGACGCTGCCGGGATCGGCGAGATAGCGCTGGTACATCTCCTCGACGATCCACTCGTTCGGGCCGAAACCCGCCAGTGGGTTCTCCTGCGAAGTCTGCTGGGTCGACACGGCCGGTAATCGCCTCTTTCACGCGGGTTTGTGTGTCACGCGGTGTCCCGTGCGCCGGGACGGACGCAGAGGACGGTTCCAGGCTACGCCGTAGTGAACCCCGCGGCATTTCCGCCTCCGCCGCGTGGTCGGATTCACAGAAGATGCCAGAAGTTCGGTAAGCGCTGCGTATTCCCTTGATCGCTGCTATGGCCGACGGGCCCGGTGCGCCGGCTGTCGACCGGTGCACCGGGCCCGTCGGGGCGGAGGCGACCCGAGTCGGCCGCCCGGGTGTCAGGAGATGTCGCGGCGCCGGGTGATGAGGATTCCGACCACGCCACTGACCACGGCGTACCCCACCAGCACGAGCGCGCCGACCCACCAGGCGGGCAGCATCTCGTTCTCGCCTGGCGTGATCATCACCTGGGAGGCGGCGGCCGGCCAGATCACCTGCCACTTGATCACGGCCATGTTGTCCAGCACGTTGGCCAGCAGCAGGAAGAGCAGACCCACCACCTGGGTGCCGATCAGGTAGAGCACCGAGGCGGTGATCACCGCGCCCAACTGGTTGGTGATCAGCGTGCCGATGCCCACGCCGAGCACCGTCCAGATCGCGTACGCCATCAGGTTGAGCAGCAGGGCCCGTTGCACCTCCCACTCGCCGAGCAGCGTGCCGTAGTCGTTAAGCGACAGGAACGTCGCACCGGCGGCGAGGTCGATGATCGTGGTCACCAGCCAGAACGCGAAGCCGAGCAGGCTGGCCGCGATGAGCTTGCTGGCGATCACCGAGGTGCGTCGCGGGGTGGACAGGAACGTCGTGGTCGCGGTCTGGTGGAAGAACTCGTTGGTGACCATGAGGATGCCGATGAGCATCACGAACATCAGCCCCAGGTACTGCCCCGAGGTGTAGAGGTTCGCCGCCTGAGCGGGCGCGGAGGCGGCGTCGCCGGTGTAGCCGAACTCCTCCCCGCCGCCGCTGAGCGTCTCGCTGGCCAGCCACGCGTTGAAGGCGAAGGCCATGGCGATCGACAGGAACGCCCCGATGGCCAGCCACCACCAGGTGCTGGTCGTACGGATCTTGAGGAGTTCGGAGCGGACAAGGTTGCTCATCGGATGCCCGCCTTTCCGGCCGTCAGCTCCAGGAACACGCGTTCCAGGTCGGGTCGTTCAGTGGTCAGCTCGTGCAGTTCCACCCCGGCGGCCAGGGCCGCCCGGCCCACCGTCGGGGCGTCGACCCCGCCGATCAGGAGCGCGCCCTGCCCGTCGTTGTCCACCGTGGCCGGCCCGTCCTTGAGCGCGGCGGTAAGCGCGTCGGCCTGCGGAGTGCGGACCCGGACCCGGACGCCCTGCGCCATGGACCCGATCACCTGCTCCACCGGCCCCTGCCGGACCAGCTGCCCGGCCGCGATGATCACCACGTCGTCGGCCAGCAACTGCATCTCGGAGAGCAGGTGGCTGGAGACGAGCACCGTGCGGCCCTCGGTGGCCAGGCCCTTGAGGAACCCGCGCATCCACCGGATGCCCTCCGGGTCCAGCCCGTTGGCCGGCTCGTCGAGGATCAGCACCCGCGGGTCGCCGAGCATCGCGGCGGCGATGCCGAGCCGCTGCTTCATGCCCAGCGAGTAGCCCTTGAACTTGCGCTTGGCGGCCGGCGTCAGCCCGACCAGCTCCAACGCCTGGTCGGCCCGCTCCCGCGGCAGCCCGGCGGCGGCGCAGATCACCCGCAGGTGGTTGATGCCGGTACGGCCCTTGTGCGCGCTGGACGCCTCCAGGACCGCGCCGACGTGCCGCAGCGGGTCGGTCAGATCGGGGTACCGCTGGCCACCGATGGTCGCTCCTCCGGCGGTCGGGGTGACCAGATTCAGCAGCATGCGCAGGGTGGTGGTCTTACCCGCACCGTTCGGGCCGAGGAAGCCGGTGACCCGACCCGGTTCGACCGTGAAGGACAGGTTGTTGACCGCGAGCACGTTGCGGTACCGCTTGGTCAGACCGGAAACCACGATCTGTGCGTCGTTGGTGGGGCTTGGTCGCCCGTCGGTCATCGTTCTCCTCCCGTGGCGGCGCCGGGGTGCGCCGTTGCACAGCGTGACGTTAATGGTCAAACAATTCAATCGGGCTCGTTCGGGAAATCGTGCTCCGCCTCAGGCAGGAGTCGTCTCCTCCCCAGGTACGAGCCGATGGACAGGCGTGTCTACACGGCGATCCAGGTTGCCCGGGCGTGGCCGAGTAGCTGGCCGTCCGGCGCGTACAGGCTGGTGTGCACGAACGCCTTGCGGCCTTCGATGCCGATCAACGTACCGGTCACCACGCACTCGTCGCCCGGACGGGGCAGCGCGTCGATCCGGGCCGCGATCCGGCCGAGCACGTACGGGCGGCCGGCGCCGATCACCGCCCAGCCGCCGGGGCAGTCCAGGGCCGCCCAGACCGTGGCGAGGACGACCTGCCGGGGCGCCCGCACCGGCGCGGCCGTCCGGCCGTCCGGTAGCCGACCCGGAAAGATCCGCAGGCCGTCGGCGCGTTCCGGGCCACAGACGTAGCAGCCGGGAAACGGGTGCTCCACCAGCCCCGGGTACGCCGCCGAGGCGGCCCGGGCGGTCGCCAGGTCCACCGGCGCGACGACCTCGCCGAGATCGCCCGCCGGGCGCAGCTGTGCGATCACCTCGCCGGCCGGGTCGCGCACCTGCGCGTCCACGAGCGTCAGCGGGGTGTCCAGCGGCGGCGGTCGGCGCAGGGTCACCTCGACCGGACCGTCCCCGCCGTACGCGGCGGCGAAGACCCCGGCGCTCCAACCGCCGTTGCCCGATCCGGGCGGTCCGTTGAAGCGTCCCTCGATGATCATCAAGCCCCTCCGCCCGCCCGGCCTCCTCGCCGGGACACCGGCAGCCTCGCACGCCTCCGCTGACGGCCGCGGTGGCGGGTCGGCCACCGGTCGCCGACCGGCGTTCACCGGATCGACATCGCTGGTCACCATGGCCGGCAACCGACCGGGCGCTACACAGAGGGCATGGCCGTTCTGCCAGCCGCGGGCGTCGCACTGACGACCAGCGGCTACACCCTCTCGATCGCCGACAACCCCAGCCAGGTCGAGGCCGCGCAACGCCTGCGTCATCAGGTGTTCGCCGGCGAGTTGGGCGCCACCGTGTCTGCCGACGCGGCCGGCCTCGACCGCGACGTTTTCGACAGTTACTGCGACCACCTGGTGGTGCGCCAGGAGAGCAGCGGTGAGGTGGTCGGCACCTACCGGCTGCTCCCGCCGGGGCGCACCAACCGCCGCTACGCCGAGGGCGAGTTCGACCTGACCGCGCTCGACCCGTTGCGTACCCAGCTGGTCGAGGCCGGCCGCTCGTGCGTGCACCCCGCGCACCGCAGCGGAGCGGTGATCAACTTGATGTGGGCGGGCATCGCCCGCTATCTGCACCTGCGCGGGCTGCGCTGGCTCGGCGGGTGCGCTTCCGTGCCGGTGGCCGACGGTGGCCGTGCGGCCGCCGAGGTCTGGGCCCAGGCGCGGGCGAAGCACCTGTCACCGCCGCCGCTGCGGGTCCGGCCGCTGCGACCCTGGTTCGCCGAACCGGGCGCGCCGACCGAGACCGTCGCCGGATCGGCCCGGCTGGTCCCGCCGCTGCTGCGCGGGTACCTGCGGCTCGGCGCCCAGGTCTGCGGTGAGCCGGCGTACGACCCGGACTTCGGAGTGGCCGACTTCTACGTCCTGCTCTCCATGGATCGGATCAACCCGCGTTACCTGCGGCACTTCCTCGGCGGGCAGCCGTGAACCCGCTGTGGCGTCCCAGTTCCGGCTGCGGTCCGGACTGCCTGCCCGGCCCCGGCGATGCTCCCGCCGTCTCGGGGGTCCGGCTACTGGGTCGCGCCGCCGGCCTGCTCGGCATGCTCGGGCTCGGCATCGGGCTGGCGGTCCTGCTTCCGGCGCTGCCGACCCGGGAACGTCAGGCCGCGCTGCGCGGTTGGGCCCGATCCACCGCCCGCGCCTGCGGCGTACGCCTCGAAGTGCGCGGTCGGCTGCCTCGGCGGCGGGCCCTGCTGGTCGCCAACCACGTCTCCTGGTGGGACGTCCTGGCGCTGCTCGCGGTCGCGCCCGCCCGGCTGGTGGCCAAGCAGGAGGTACGGCGGTGGCCGCTGATCGGCCTGCTCGCCCGCGCGGGCGGCACCGTCTTCGTGGACCGTTCCCGCCCTCGGGCGCTGCCCGTGACGGTGGGCCGGGTCGCCTCGGCGCTGCGGGCGGGCCGCTCGGTCGCGGTGTTCCCGGAGGGCACCACCTGGTGCGGTGCGGCAGCCGGCTGCCGCCCGCCGACCGGTTTCCGGCCGGCGATGTTCCAGGCCGCGATCGACGCCGGAGCGCCCGTCGTGCCACTGCGGATCGGCTACCGCTGCGGGGTGACCGGTGCGACCACCACGGCACCGGCCTTCGTGGGCGACGAGACCCTGCTGCGGTCGGTGCGGCGAATGCTGGCCGTCCGGAGCCTGACGGTCTGCGTCGACATCGCCGCGCCGCTGCATCCGGGACGGTCCACCGACCGGCGGGCGCTGGCTCGGGTCGCCGAGTCGGCGGTGCATCTCGTACCGTCGACGCCGGTCGCGCAGCCGAGGCCGGTGGTTGCCGTGCCTGGGCAGCCGGCGCCGCCCGCAGCGACCGTGCTGCCGGTACCGACCCGGTCTCCGGCCGCGGCATCCCCTGCCGGGGTGGCGGGCGAGCGGGAGCTGCCGCTGGCCGCCTGACCGTCGGTGCCGGGTGACCCGGTGGCTTGAGCAGCGGGCCGATCCTGTCGCTCACAGGTTTTTTCCAGGATCCGCCCAGCAGAGGCGCAGTGTCTGCGCGGATGATGGGCGGCATGGCCGCTACCCAGACCGAGGCGCGACTGCTCGTCGTCGAGGACGATCCCAACATCCTCGAACTGCTTTCCGCGAGCCTGCGCTTTGCGGGATTCGACGTGGCCACCGCCACCAGCGGCAGCGCCGCGTTGAGCGCGGCTCGGGATCATCGTCCCGACCTCGTGGTGCTCGACGTGATGCTGCCGGACCTCGACGGGTTCGAGGTGATCCGGATGATGCGCGAGGGCGGTACCCGCACCCCGGTGGTCTTCCTCACCGCCCGTGACGCCACCGACGACAAGATCCGTGGGCTCACCCTGGGCGGCGACGACTACGTGACCAAGCCGTTCAGCCTGGAGGAGCTGACCGCCCGGATCCGCGCGGTGCTGCGCCGCACCAGCACCGGCGATCAGGCACCCGCCCGGCTCACCTTCGCGGACCTGGAGTTGGACGAGGAGACCCACGAGGTGTACCGGGCCGGTCAGCGGGTGCAGCTCTCGCCTACCGAGTTCAAACTGCTGCGCTACCTGATGCTCAACGCCAACCGGGTGCTGTCCAAGGCGCAGATCCTCGACCACGTGTGGAACTACGACTTCCGGGGCGACGACAACATCGTCGAGTCGTACATCTCGTACCTGCGTCGCAAGGTCGACACGACCGATCCCCGGCTGATCCACACCCTGCGTGGCGTCGGGTACGTCCTGCGCAAGCCGGCGGCGTGAACGCCCTCCAGCAGGGCAAGCTCCGGCTCCGCGCGGTACCGCTGCGGGTCAAGCTGGTCGCGGCCGTGCTGACCCTGGTCGCCGCCGCGTTGCTGGTGATCGCCTCGCTGACCACGATCTTCCTCCGCAGCTACCTGGTCGACCAGGTGGACGCGGAACTGACGACCTCGGCCAACAACCTCGAAGCGGTGGCCGGCGCCGAGCGGTTCGGCACCGACCTGCCCACCGACTACCTGGTGGTCTTCACCGACAGCCGGACCGGCGAGGTCTCCTGGGTCTACTTCGACACCAAGCGGTTCGACGTCAACGACCTACCGCCCTGGCCGGAGAACGCCGCCGGCTTCGAGCAGGCGGCGGGGAAGCCCTTCCCCGCCCGGGCCCGGGCCAGTGACATGCGCTGGCGGGTGCTGTACACCGAGCTGCCCAACGGTCAGTGGACGGCGATCGCGCAGCACCTGACCGACGTGGATCAGGCGGTCAAACGGCTCATCTGGATCGACCTGCTGGTCGGTGGGGCGGTACTGGTGCTGCTCGCCTCGATCGGGGCGGCGATCGTCCGGACCAGCCTCAAGCCGCTGGTGGAGATCGAACGTACCGCCGCCGCCATCGCCGGCGGGGACCTGAGCCGACGGGTGCCCGACCCGGAGGACGGTCAGCCCTGCCCGACCTCGGAGCTGGGGCGGCTCTCCCGGGCGTTGAACGCGATGCTCAGTCAGATCGAGATGGCCTTCACCGCCCGGGCAGCGTCGGAGTCCGCCGCCCGGGCCGCCGAGGTGGCCGCCCGGGAGGCCGCCGAGGGGGCCCGAGCCTCCGAAGCCCGGGCCCGCCGCTCCGAGGAACGGATGCGCCAGTTCGTGGCGGACGCCTCACATGAGCTGCGTACCCCGCTGACCACCATCCGGGGCTTTGCCGAGCTGTACCGCCAGGGTGCGGCCCGCGCCCCGGAACAGACCTCTGACCTGCTTCGCCGCATCGAGGACGAGGCGGCCCGGATGGGTCTGCTGGTGGAGGACCTGCTGCTGCTGGCTCGGCTGGATCGCGAACGACCGCTCTCGCTCGCCCCGGTGGAGCTGCCGGTGCTGGCCGCCGACGCGGTGGCGGCGGCCCGGGCGATGGCACCGGACCGGCGGATCGAGCTGGAGATCGAGCCCGGCTCCGGGCCGCTTGTGGTACGCGGCGACGACGCCCGGCTGCGGCAGGTGATCGGCAACCTGATGACCAACGCGGTGCGGCACACCCCGCCCGGTGCGGCGGTGACGTTGCGGCTGCGCGCCGAGCCCGGCAACCTGGCGGTGATCGAGGTGGCCGACACCGGGCCGGGGCTCACCGCCGAGCAGGCGGAGCGGGTCTTCGAGCGCTTCTACCGGGTGGACGCCTCGCGCACCCGCCGGACCGACGGCAACACCGGCACCGGTCTCGGCCTCGCCATCGTGGCCGCGCTGGTGACCGTGCACCAGGGCACGGTCGAGGTGACCGAGACGCCGGGTGGCGGTGCAACCTTCCGGGTACGGCTGCCGCTCGCACCGGCCACCGACATCGATGAAGAGTGATTTTCAGCCAATCCTCAGTTCAGCCCAAGGCGGGACGCAGAGCGATGGGAGAAGGTAGGGGCATGACCGAGTACGAGTCCGACCCGCGCCGGCCGGCCCCTACCGACGCCGAGCCGTCGCATCCCGAGCTGTCCCGCGCCGAGTACGCGCGGTCCGACTCCCCGTCCCCAGCCCGTCCCGACGCCGAGCCGACGGTCGAGGCGCCGACCGTACCGGTCCGGGCCGTCGACCCGTCGTTGGCCGGCCCGGACGCCGCGCCGAGCCAGCCGGCCCCGGCCCCCGCCGGCTCGACCCCGGCGGCACAGCCGGTCTCCGGTCAGCCCAGTTGGGCGCCGACCGGCGGCCACCACCACCAGCAGCATCCGTACCAGCCGGGCGCCCGCTACCCCGCAAACCCGTGGTATCCCGGCCAGCCCGCCTGGAGCGGCGCCCAGCCGCCCGGGCCCGGCGCCGCCCAGTCCGGGTATCCCGGGCAGGCCGCCGGTACGCCGGGCGGGAACCCGGGGCAGCCCGGAACTCCGGGTGGTTACCCGGGGCAGCTGGCCCCGTGGGCACCCACTCCGTCCAGCGGCCCCCGCCTCGGCAAGATCGCCAAGCTTGCCGGAGCCGGCGTGGCGGTGTTCGCCCTGATGTTGGGCAGCGGCGTCGCCGGTGGGGCGCTCACCCTGGCGCTGAGCGACGGCGGCGGGATCACCCGCACCTACAGCGCCGCGCCCGTGATCGACGGCGCCGACCTGCCGCGCATCGCCGCGTCGGTGCAGGACAGCGTCGTGTCCATCAGCACCGGCAGTGGTGAGGGCTCCGGCGTGGTGCTCAGCGCCGACGGCTACGTGTTGACCAACAACCACGTGATCGCCGGGGGCGGCGACACGGTCCGGGTCTTCTTCGCGGACGGCACCAGCACCCAGGCCGAGGTCGTCGGCACCGACCCGAAGACCGACCTCGCGGTGCTGAAGGCGAACGGGCTGACCGACCTCCAACCGGCCACCCTCGGCGACAGTGACGCCATGCAGGTCGGTGACCAGGTGCTCGCCCTCGGCAGCCCGCTCGGCCTGCAGGGCTCGGTCACCGCGGGGATCCTCAGCGCCCGGGACCGCACCATCCAGGCCGGTGGCGGCCAGCAACTCCCGGGTCAGGCGGTCAGCTCGATCTCGGGGCTGTTGCAGACCGACGCCCCGATCAACCCGGGCAACTCAGGTGGCGCACTTGTCAACACCCGCGGCGAGGTGATCGGCATCAACACCGCGATCGCCACCGCGGGGCAGGGCAGCACCGGAAACATCGGCGTGGGCTTCGCCATCCCGAGCAACAAGGCCAAGGACGTCGCGGAGAAGCTCCAGCGTGGCGAGAAGGTCAGTCACCCGTCGCTGGGGGTCAGCGTCAACGCGGCGCCCGACGGCGGCGCGCTGATCGGCGCGGTGAACCCGGGCAGCGCCGCCGAACGGGCCGGGCTGCAACAGGGTGACGTGATCACCCGGTTCGGCGACAAGGTGATCAATGACTCCAACGACCTGGTGGCCGCTGTCCAGGCCGGCAAGGTCGGTGACCAGGTTGAGGTGACGTACCAGCGAAACGGCGCCGAGGCGACGGCAACCGTGACGCTCGCCGAAGCGTCCTAACGGACAGGACCTGCTTCCTCCCTCCGGGGCGGCGGGTGGCGTGGCCAAGGGGGTTGGCCATGGCACCCGCCGCCCTTCCTCCGTCTCCGCGCGGATTCACCCCGACCGGGTGAGCCCGGCTCACCCCGCCGGCGGGCAGCCTCGGGGGAACAGGACCTGAGCCGGATGGGGGTGTCATGACCGCGACGACGGCGACCCGCAGCGACGACCGGATCCAGCGCGACGTGCTCGATGAACTCGCCTGGGACGCGCAGGTGCGCTCGACCGACATCGGGGTGAGCGTGCGCGACGGGGTGGTTTCGCTCACCGGCGGCGTGGACAGCGCCGTCCGCCGGTGGGCGGCGGTGCGCGGGGCCCAACGGGTACGCGGGGTGCGGGCGGTCGCCGACGACATCGAGGTACGCCCCACCGGCCCGGTCGACATCACCGACGGCGACCTGGCGATCGCGGCCAGCCGGGCGCTGGAGTGGAACAGTTTCGTGCCGGCCGAGCGGCTGGACCTCACCGTCGCCGACGGTTGGCTGATGCTGCGCGGTGCTGTCGAGTTCGGTTGGCAGCGGCGTACCGCCGAGCGGGAGTTGTGCCGGCTGCGGGGCGTACGCGGTGTCACCAACCTGGTCGAGGTGCAGCCCGCCGCCCCGGCCGACAGCGACCGGGTCCGCACCGACGTGCAACGGGCCCTGCTGCGGGGGATCGGCACGGAACGGGTGACCGTCCAGGTGCGCGGCGACACGGTGACCCTGAGCGGAGTGGTGCGGTCCTGGTGGGAGCGGGATCAGGCGGAGCGGATCGCGTGGTCGGCCGAGGGCGTGTGCATGGTACGGGACCAACTGCTGGTGGGTGGCTGAATCGGCGCCCCGGTTTGTCCCTGCCGGGACCGGGAAGACGCTCGATCCCAGCACGGCAGCCGATCGGGGCCGACGCCTCCGGACAGCGACGGGGAGGGCACGTGGCCGACAACCTTGCGCCTGAGCAGCGATTGCGGATCGCCATGGTCGTGCCGCCCTGGCTGTCGGTACCGCCGCCCGGCTACGGCGGACTGGAACAGGTGGTGGCCGGCCTGGTCGACGCCCTGGTCGCCCGGGGGCACGCGGTGACGTTGATGGGTGCCGGTGCGGCGCACGGCACCGCCGCCGATTTTCTCGCCACCCTCGACGAGTTGCAGTTCGACCGCCTCGGGGAGGCGTTGCCCGAACTGGCCCACCTGGCCCGGGTCAACCATCTGCTCAGTGCGGCCGACTTCGACATCGTGCACGACCACAGCACGATCGGCCCGTTGGTGGCCGGCCGGCGGGAGGTACCCACGGTGGCAACCGTGCACGGCAACCCGGTGGGCGAGTACGGCACGGTGCTCAGCAACACCGACCGGGGGGTGGGCCTGGTGGCGATCTCACACACCCAGCGGGCATTGAATCCGCACCTGCCCTGGGTCGGCACCGTGCACAACGCGATGAGCCTCGACGACTTTCCCCGCAAGGACGCCCCCAGTCAGGGGCCGGTGTTGTGGCTCGCCCGGTTCAGCCCCGACAAGGGGCCGGAGCTGGCCATCCGCGCCTGCCGGGCGGCGGGTCTGCCGCTGGTGCTGGCCGGGAAGTGCAACGAGCCCGCCGAGCGGCGCTACTACGACGAGGTGATCCGGCCGATGCTCGGGCCGGACGTCACGGTGATGCTCGACGCCGACCGGAAGGCCGTGCTGCGGCTGTTGGTCGAGGCGCGCTGCCTGGTCATGCCGATTCAGTGGGAGGAGCCGTTCGGCATCGTGATGCTGGAGGCGATGGCCACCGGGACACCCGTGGTGGCACTGAACCGCGGAGCGGTGCCGGAACTTGTCCGTCCCGGGGTGAGCGGGCTGATCTGTCAACGGCCGGACGAACTGCCGGCGGCGCTGCGCAAAGCCGCCGACCTCGACCCGAAGGACTGCGTGGCACACGTGGCCCGGACCTTCTCCACGGAACGGATGGCTGTCGGCTACGAGGACGTGTACCGCCGCTTCCTCGCCGCCGCGGCCCCGCGTGCCGCGGTACGTGAGCCGGCCCGGATCACCCCGGCCTGACCGGTCGTTCTCAGACCTGTGCGGCACCGAGCGCGGTGATCGCCGCGTCCAACTGCTGTGCGTACGCCGGGCTCAACCCGTTCTCGCGCAGTCGGATGGAGACCTTCTCCCGGAGCCGGGCGACGCCCGGCCCCAGCTCGCCCTCGCCACCGGTCACCGCCCGGGTGAGGTTGCGCAGCTCGTTGCGCAGGTCGATGCCGACGTCGTCGCGGATGCCACCGTCGGCGAGACCCGCGCCGATCACCTCGTCCAAGCGGTTCGCGGCCTCGACGAGGCTGTCGCCACTCGGTGGTGGGTTCGACGCGCCGGTCGTCGCCGCTGGCGTGGACGAGGTGCTCGACGGGGCGGGGGTCGGCGGCACGCTGGCGGTGACGTCGGGCGGGGCCGGCTCGGACGTCGCCGTCGGCCCGGTCGTGGGTAGCACGGCGGGCGGTCCGGCGTCGTCGTCCGGCAGCAGTGCCGGCACCGCCAGCGCCGCAGCGATCAGCGTGACCACGGCCGCCGTGACGAGCAGCGGGCGTCGAAGTCGCCGCCCCTGCTGCGGGTCGTCCCCGGTCACCGGTGCGGGACGCGGCAGCCGCCGTCCCCGCCCCGGGTCGGCCCCGGAGACCGGTACGGAGCCGGCATCGTCGACCACTCCGGTACCGGTCCGCGCGTCGCGCCCATCCGGATGTCCGGCGGCGCTGTCGGCGACGCCACCGGAAGGGGCGATCGAGGCGCCCGCAAGCGCGCCGGAGACGGCCCCGTTGAGGGCGGGCTGCAAAGCGGTGGGGCCGGCGTGCGGCGGGACCCAGGCAGGCACCGGGGCGGCGTCGGTCCGTCGCATCGCGGGCAGCGTGACGGTGGGCGCGAGCATCGTGTTGGCCTGCGGATCGGCGGGCAGCATCTGGTCCCGCAGCACGGTGGCCACCTGCCGGGCGGTGGGGCGGTCGGCAGGATCCCGCGACAGGCAACGCAGACAGATCTCGGCCACCGTGGCCGGTAGCCCCGGCACCCCGGCCAGCGACGGCGGTGGGCGCTCGGCGAGCGCGACGCTGAGTTCATCCCAGGTGTCCGCCGGGTACGGGACCCGGCCGGTCAGGGTCTCGTGCAGCAGCACCCCGAGCGAGTAGACGTCGGTCGCCGGTTGGGCCGGAGCACCGTCGAGCCGTTCCGGCGCCACGTACGCGGGGGTGCCGAAGGTGGCGCCGTCCTCGTCGTCGTCGGGGGCGCCGATCCGGGTGGCTATGCCGAAGTCGAGCACCTTCGCACCGACCTGCGTCATCATCACGTTGGCCGTGGTGATGTCCCGGTGCACGATGCCGAGCCGGTGGGCAGCGGCCAGCGCGTCGGCGACCTGGGCGCCGATCTCCACCGCCTGCGGCCACGGCAGTGGGCCTTCGGTGAGCCGGAACTCCAGTTCCTCACCGGCGAGCAGCTCCATCACCACGAACGAGGTGATGGCGCCGTCCGGCGACACCGTCTCGCCGTAGTCGTGCACCGAGGTGACGTTCGGGTGGACCAGCTGTGCGGCGGCTCGGGCCTCCTCGCGGACCATGTCGCGGAACCTGGCGTCGGCGGCCAGTGACGGGGCGAGCACCTTCAGGGCGACCACCCGGTCGAGTACCTCGTCGTGGGCCCGCCAGATCACCGACATGCCGCCGGAGCCGATCTGGTCGATCAGCCGGTACCTGGTGGCCAGCAACCGGCCGGGCTGCAGCGCTGGCTTCACGGATCGCACCTGCCCTCATATGTGGGAGCGGTATCAGGTTGCGCGAATGTTGCCCCCCTGTCAACGGGCCTCGATGGACACGGGCCGGGTCGAGATGACCGTTCGGCGTCGCCGCGCGGCGGTGTCCCCCGGCACAGGGGCGTACGGGACGGGACCGTCGGGACCGGCCGTGCCAGGATGAACGGCATGGCGCGGGGACCGGTGGCTTTCGTGCTCGGCGGCGGGGGCGTCCTGGGCGCGGTCGAGGTAGGCATGTTGCGCGCCCTGTTCCGGGCCGGGATCCGGCCCGACCTGGTGCTCGGCACCTCCATCGGTGCGGTCAACGGCGCCCTGGTGGCCGCCGACCCGTCCGAGGCGGTGACCGACCGGCTGGTACGGCTCTGGGCCTCTCCGGAGGCCAGCGAGGTGTACGGCGACTCGGTCGCCCGGCAACTGCGGCGCTTCGCCGCCCGTACCCATCTGCACTCGCCCCGCCCGTTGCGGAAGCTGCTGGAGAACGAACTCGGCGCCGAGACCACCTTCGCCGATCTGAAGATTCCGTTCCGCTGCTGCGCGGCAAACATCGAGCGGGCCGCCGAGCACTGGTTCGTCAGCGGACCGGTGGTGCCGGCGGTCCTCGCCTCCGCCTCGGTGCCGGGGCTGCTGCCGCCGGCCCGCATCGGCGACCAGCACTATGTGGACGGCGGGATCGTCAACTCCATCCCGATCGGCGAGGCGGTCGCGGCCGGCGCCGGCCGGATCTTCGTACTCCAGGTGGGCCGGATCGAGCGGGCGCTGGCACCGCCCCGGCGGCCCTGGGAGATCGCCCAGGTCGCGTTCGAGATCGCCCGCCGGCACCGGTTCGCCCGGGAGATGGCCGCCCTGCCCGACGGGGTGGAGGTGCACGTCCTGCCGACCGGCGGGCTGGAACCGCGTGACGACACTCCGTGGGCGTACCGGGACATGGCGGCGGTGGGCCGGCGGATCAGCCGGGCGTACTCGGCCTCCCGGCACTACCTGGCGAACCTGGAACGTTGATGCCCCTACCGCCGCGTTGGCTGCGCCGACTGCTGCTGGCACCCGGTGTGGTGCTGCTGGCGATCCTGCTGGTGACCACGGTGCCACTGTGGGCCCTGCTCGCCCTCGCCGTGTCCCCGTTCGTCCCGGGGCACCTGCGTCCGTTGCGACTGCTCTGGCTCGGCTGCTTCTACCTGGTCTGGGACGCGGCGGCGCTGCTCAGCCTCTTCGGGCTCTGGGTCGGCTCCGGGTTCGGCTGGCGGGTACGCGCACCGGCCTTCCAGCGGGCCCACTACGTGCTGGCCGGCTGGTTCCTGCGGGTGTTCTTCTGGCAGGCCCGGTGGATGCTGCGGCTGCGCATCGACGTGGTCGGCACCGACCCGGACACCGCGCTGCCGGGCCGGCCGGAACTGGTGCTGTGTCGGCACGCCGGTCCGGGGGACTCGTTCATCCTGATCCACGCGTTGGTGAACTGGTTCCAGCGCGAACCACGGATCGTCCTGAAGGACACCCTCCAGTGGGACCCGGCGATCGACGTGCTGCTCAACCGGCTGCCGAGCCGGTTCATCGCGCCAGGCCGCGACGGCCGGGGCTCGCTGACCGAGCAGGTCGGGCATCTCGCCACCGGCCTGGACGACGACGACGCCTTCGTGATCTTCCCCGAGGGCAGCAACTTCACCCCGAAACGCCGGCTGCGGGCCATCGCGCGGTTGCGGGACCGGGGGCATGAGCGGATGGCACTGAAGGCGGAGGCGATGCGGCACGTGCTCGCCCCACAGCCGGGCGGATTGCTGGCGGCACTGGACGCGGCACCTGACGCCGGGGTGATCTTCGTGGCCCACACCGGCCTGGACCGCATGCTCACCGTGACCGACGTGTGGCGGGAGCTGCCGATGGACAAGCGGCTGGTGATGCGGTTCTGGTCGGTGCCGCCCGAGGAGGTGCCGACCGGCCGGCAGGAGCGCATCGACTGGCTCTACGAATGGTGGAGTCGGATAGACGAGTGGATCGCGGCCAACCGCGACGACGCGACGTAGGGTGCGCAGGTGGAGCAGATCAGCGTGGTGACGACGGTGGTCGACGCGCGGTCGGTCGCCGATCTGCTGGCCGCCGCCGCGGTGGCCGGGCGGTTGGCGGCCTGCGCGCAGGTGGGCGGCCAGGTGGACAGCACATACTGGTGGCGGTCGGGGGTGGAGACCAGCACCGAGTGGTCGGTGCAGTTCAAGACCGCGCCCGACCGGGTCGACGCGTTGGTCGAGCAGTTACGGGCCAGCCATCCCTACGAGGTGCCGGAAATCCTGGTCACCCGGGTGGACTGCGGCCATCCCGGGTACGCCGCCTGGGTCTTCGAGCACACCCGCTCCTGAGTACGCGCACTCTGGTACCGACGGTGCTCGGCCGTCGAGGATGACGGCGTGGACAACGCCTACCCCTGCCCGGCCTGCGGAGGCCCGGCGAATCTGAACTCCGGCTGCACCGGCTGCGGCCGGCCGCCGCATCCGGCCGCCGCCGAGGTGATCCAGCTCGACCGGGAGATCGCCGTGCTGGGCGGTGAGGTGCAGCGGGCCCGTCAGGCGTACGAGGGGTTGGTCGGGCGGCTGGACACGGTGCGGCGACGGCGGGACGAACTGGCCGCTGCGGTCCGGGCCGAGTTCCCGATGCCCACCGCACCGCCGGGCCACCGCGTCGCACCGGCCGTTGGCGGGCACCCGGCGCCCGCTCCGGTGCCGACCGGGGACCGGCCCGCTTCGGTCCCGGTTCGCCCGGGTGGCGCGGAGACGTCGACGCGGACCGTGCAGGGTCTGCTCTTCGTCCTGGGTGGACTGCTGCTCGGTACGGCGGCCACGGTCTTCACCGCAGTGGCCTGGGCGTCGGTCGGGGTGGCTGGTCGGGCAGCGATCCTGTTGGCGTTCACCGTGCTGCTGCTGGCGGTGCCGCTGATCGCACGTCGGCGGGGGCTGCGCGGCACCGCCGAGACCTTCGCCGCCGTCGGGCTGCTGCTGGTACTGCTCGACGGGTACGCCGCCTGGTCGGTCGACCTGTTCGGCGTGACCGCCTGGCCGGGCAGCCGGTACGCCGCCCTGGTCGTGGCGATCAGCGCGGCGGTGACTGTCGGTTACGCCCGGTTCAGCCGCCTGGCCGTGCCGTGGTTCGCCGCGCTGCTGGTCGTTCAGCCGCTGTTGCCGCTGCTGGCCGCCGAGGTCCGACCGGAGCCGGCCGGCTGGGCGGTGGTCTTCGTCGGGGTGGCGCTGGTCGACCTGGCGATGGTGGTGGCGCTGCGGCGGCGGGCCGGTGTCGTCGCGGACGAGGGGGCCGCGACGACACCGGCGGTACGGCTGGCCGGGACGCTCCTGGCCTGGGCGTGGTTCGCCGGTTGGCTGCTGCTCGCCGCAGGCTGCGCACTGGTGCCCCTGCTCGTCGGTCGGGCGGCTGGGGTACCGGTGCTGGCTGGCGGACCGATGCTGCTGGTGGCGCTCACCGCCTTCGGCGCGGCGTTGCTGGCCGGTGGCGGGTCGGCACGAGCGCTGGCGGCCGGTGCGCTGGTGCCGGTGCTGGCAGCGGCGATTCTCCGCCCGGTGGTGGAGTGGCGCGCCTCGGTGTGGCTGTTGGTGGCAGCGTTGGTCGCAGCCGGGCTGGCCGGCGCGGTACGGCTGCTCCCGTCCGGCTGGCGGGCCGGCCCGCGCGCGGGGGCGTTGCTGGTGGCCGGCGCTGGCGGGCTGCTGGCGGCGCTGGCGGGACTGCTGCTGGCCGGTGCCGCCGTGAGCCGGTCGTTGCCGCCGTGGCGGGGAGCCACGGCGGGCCCGTTGTTCGCCTGGGGTTGGCAACTGCCGGTGGCGACGGCGCTGACGTCGGTGGCGGTGGCAGTGCTGCTGCCCCGGGCGAAGCGGTCGGCGGTGCTGGTGGCCGGTCTCGCCGCGACTGCGTTCGCCGTGCCGGTGGCCTGGGCCGCGCCGTGGCCGGCGGTGGTCGCGATCGACCTTGCGGTCGGGGTGGTGTTGCTGGTCGCGGCGGTGGCCCGCCCGACGCTACCCACCGTTGCGGTGCTGACCTCGGCCTCGGCCGGCGCGGCACTGCTCGGGCACGGGCTGCTGGTCGGGCTGGCCGACCCGATCGGTGCCGGTGCCGCCTGCGGGGTGGTCCTGGCTGTCGGGCTCGGCGTGGCGGTCGCCGGCCGAGGCGGCGACCCGGTGCGGCGGACGGTGGCCGGTTGCGGGCTGGCTGCCGCGGTGTTGGTGGTGCCGGCGGGGGCGGCGATCACGCTGATCGGCGTCGGTGCCCCGCCGTGGTGGCAGGCCCGGGGCGCGCTGGCCGCCGTCGCGCTGCCGGCGGTGGCGCTGCTCGCGCTGCGTCGATCCTGGCCCGAACTGGCCGGGTACGCCGCGACCGGGATCGCCGTGGTGGGAGTGCTGACCGGGCTGTCGCCCCTGGTCGTGCCGGGTGCCGAGCGGGTGGCGGTGTACGCGTCGGTGGCGGCCTCGCTGGTGGCGCTCGCTGGATTCCGGGCCCGCCCGGTGGGGCTGCTGCCGGTGGCCGGGCTGGG
This sequence comes from Micromonospora sp. C51, assembly GCF_018070435.1. Lineage (NCBI taxonomy): Bacteria > Bacillati > Actinomycetota > Actinomycetes > Micromonosporales > Micromonosporaceae > Micromonospora > Micromonospora sp. C51. The sequence goes on from NZ_JAGPXQ010000052.1 coordinate 28,892, forward strand.
CCTGGCCATGGTGGCGGTGCTGGCGGCCGTGCCGGTGGTGGTGACCGCCCTGCTGACGCCGTACGGGCCGCCACCCGCCCCATGGTCCGGCGTTCCGGCGACTCGCCTGTCACCGGACGCGCTACCGGTCGGCCTGGCACTGGTGCTGCTGTCCCTGGCGGCGGCCCTGTTCGCCTGGCCGGTGACCCGCACCGCCCCTGCGGGTTCCTCCGCTACGGGGGACGGCGCTGGTAACGGCCCCGTCGGTGGTTCTGCCGGCAGCGACAGCGCCGGTGGTGACCCGGCCGGTAGTGGCCGGGCCGGTGGCAGCGGTATCGATGGCTGGCCGGTCGCCGGGGCGATGCTGCCCTTCGTGGCCGCCGCCGGCCCGGTGCTGCTGGTCGCCGCCGCCGTGCCCTGGCCGGTGGTGCCGGCCGCAGCTTTGCTGGGTGGTGTGGTTCTGCTGCTGACCGTCGCGCTGCGGCACCCGGGCGGGCCGTTCGTCGGAGTGGCCGTGCCGGTCGGTCTGGTGCTGGCGGCGGCCGGGCTGCTCAACCTCCAGGCGACCCGGGCCGGCACCCTGGGCGGACTGGGCCTGTTGGTGGTGGCGGCGACGGTTGTCGGAGTGGGCGGGCGTCACCTCGCGGTACGCGTGCTCGGGTGGCTGGTCGCGGTGGTGGCGGCGACCGGGTTCGCGTTGACTGCCCCGCTGGCTGGCGGGCAGCCGCCTCGCGTGGCGGCGTTCGCGGTGCTCGGCGTCGCCGCGGTCAGCCTCGCGCTCGCCGCGACGCTGCCGTCGAGCCGGTGGAGTCGGCCGGAAGCGCTGGTGGGGCGGGTGCTGGATGCCGCCGCACAGGCGGTGGCGCTGCTCGCGCTGCTGCTCACCCTTGGGGCACTCCGGCATGCCGCGACGATCTGCGTGTTGTGGGGTGTCGCGATGGGTGTCCGGCTGTTGCGTCGGGACGAGTCGATCGAGCGGCGCCGGGTATTCGCCGGCATCGGCGGGGGCAGTGAACTGCTGGCCGTCTGGCTGCTGTTGGCGGCCGGCGGAGTCAGCGTGCTGGAGGCGTACACGGTGCCGCTGGCCGCGGTGGCGCTGGGCGCTGGTGCGGTGGGGCTGCGTACCCGGCCAGGGCTGAACAGTTGGCTTGCGCTCGGCCCGGGCCTGGCCGCCCTGCTGCTGCCCAGCCTGACCGTCGTGCTGTTCGGTACCGACCCGGACCCTTGGCGGCGACTGCTGCTCGGTGCCGCCGCGCTCGCCGCGACGCTGCTCGGCGCGGTCCGCCGCTGGCAGGCGCCGGTGCTGCTCGGCGCGGGCACACTGGCCCTGCTGGCCCTGTACGAGCTGGTGCGCAGCTGGGACCTGCTGCCCCGGTGGGCCTTTCTGGCCGCCGCCGGGTTGGCGCTGATCGGCTTGGCGACCACCTACGAGCGCCGCCGCCGGGACCTGCTCCGACTGCGATCCGCCGTCGGCCGCATGAGCTGACGCCCGGCCCACAACCACCCTCGGGAGCCACCGTCGCCCCGACATCGCCAGCACCGCCACGGACCACGCCGAGGGCGACAACATCGGGGATCTTGCTGTGTCAGGCAGCGGCGGAGGCGACAACATCAGGCATGTTGTCGCCTCCGATGAGTGATCGGGTGGCTTGGTGGTGCCACATCAGGTGCCATCTTGGGTCGTTGCGGCTTGGCGGTGGTGCCATGCATGTGCCATGATGGCACCATGGATCTGAATCCGTATGTGAGCAACCTCGGACAAGAGTTCGCCGCTCTCGCCGAAAGCGGCGGTGAGGACGCCCGTGCGTTGGTCGAGCGGCTGACCGGTTCGCTCGAGTCGGCGATCCGGATGACCCTGCTGGAAGCGCTGTCGGCCGCCGCTGACGAGATCACCCGGGATCTGGCGCCGGGTTCGGTGGAGATACGCCTGCGTGGCCGCGATCCGAGCTTCGTGGTGACCGTGCCACCCGGCGAGTCGAGCGGGGATGCGGAGGATGTCCCGGCCGGCGTCGGTGCCGGGTCGGACAACGATCTGCTGGTCGGCGAGGACGGCCCTGTGGCGCGAATCAACGTACGCATGCCCGAGCAGCTCAAGGTGGCGATCGAGGAGGCCGCAGGCAAGGAGGGGCGGTCGGTCAACGCCTGGCTGGTCCGGTCGGCGGCTGCCGCTCTCCAACGGCCCAGCCGCGACCAGCGCTCCGTGCCCCGTGGTAGCGGAAAACGCGCTCGGCAGGGCTTCACCGGCTGGGTGCGCTGACCGCACAGCTCGGCTTTCCGCATCACGTCCCCGACTTGCGGGGACAACCCACCTACCCAGGAAGCGGGGACAACCATGCCTGTCTACGAGACGCCCGAACCGATTTCCGTCACGGTCGAACTCGGCGTCGGCAACGTACGTGTCGTCGCCAGCGACCGGACCGACACGGCCGTCGAGGTCCGGCCGAGCGACGCCGTCGACGAGTCGGACGTGCAAGCTGCCGCCCAGGTCCGCATCGACTACGCCGACGGCGCCCTCCGGGTCACCGGACCCAAGCGCGCCTTCGACCTCTCCCGCAAGACCAGGTCGGTCGACCTGACCATCGAACTGCCCAGTAACTCCCAGCTGGACGCACATCTGCTGATGGGTGACATCCGCTGTGTCGGTCGGCTCGGCGAGTGCCGCCTCAAGACCACCGGCAACGTGTGGCTCGAACGGACCGGCTCGCTGCGCCTGCACACCGGCTTCGGGCACATCACCGCCGACGGCATCACCGGCGACGCCGAGGTCTCCACCGGCTCCGGCAAGATCCAGCTCGGTGAGATCGGGGGTGCCGTGGAGGTGAAGAACTCCAACGGCGACACCACGATCGACGCGGTCGGCGGTGACGTACGGGTACGCAGCGCAAATGGCGCCATCGCCATCGAGCGGGCCGGCGCCGGCGTCGACGTGAAGACCTCCAACGGAAGCATCCGCCTCGGCGAGGTGGTTCGCGGCTCGGTCGTGCTCGGCACCGCCGCGGGCGACCTCGACATCGGCGTGGCCGAGGGCACCGCCGCCTGGCTTGAGGTGAACACCGGTTTCGGGCAGGTACGCAACCTGCTGGCGGACGCCAGCCGGCCCGAGGAAGGCGACGAGACGGTCGAGGTACGCGGACGCACCTCCTACGGCGACATCACCATCCACCGATCCTGACCCCAGCCGGGCCCGAGACCGCTCGCCGCTGGTGGCGGTGGTGCCGGCCGACACCGGTAGGGTCTGGCCATGGCAGAGGTGCTCACCGCCGAGGCGGTGCGAGACGAGCTGGGTGGGCTGGCGGGCTGGTCGGGAGACCCCGCCGGGATCACCCGAACCGTGGAGCTGGCCAGCTTCCCGGACGCCATCGCAGTGGTCGACCGGGTTGCCGTCGCGGCAGAGGAACTGGACCACCACCCCGACATCGACATCCGGTGGCGCACGGTGGCCTTCCGATGCGTGACCCACTCGGTCGGCGGGGTCACCATGCGTGACATCCGGCTGGCGCGCCGGATCGACGAGATCGTGGAAGGTGCCCGATGAGGTTCGAGATCAGCAAGGTGCTGGACGCCATCGAGGGGCGGGTCTGCACCGACCCGCAACTGGCCCGCGCGGTGCTCGACCTGGCCGAAATCATCCGCTACCAGGATCTCGACGGCGGGCGGCCGGCGAGTTCACTGCGCCTCGGCATGGTCATCGACGCGCTGGCGCGCAGCCTTGAGGAGGACAGCGTCCCGGTCTACGCGGTGGTGCACCGGGGGATGCTCTCCGACGCCGACCTCACCTCCAACGAGCGGATGGTGGTGCGCAGATGGGCCGACGACGGCCTGGTGGAGGTGCTCGACAACCCGGGTGACCGGATGCTGGAGGTGGCCGACCTGCTCGGCCTGCCGGTGCTCAGCCGGGTCCGCTTCGACGGCCTGCGGGGACGGTTCCCCTGGCTGGTGGAGCAGCCGGGCCGGGTCCTCGCCCCGGTGCCGGGTGCCGGCGGTCCGGTCTTCATCGCCCACGTCGGCGGCGGTCACACGCCGGTCACCGGTCCGCCCTCACCGGCCGGTGCCAAGCTGCTCTCCCGCGAGTGGCGCTGCCCGGAGTCCGGCTGCACCCTGTTCGGCGGCGCCGGTGGCGGGGGAGCCTTCGCCGACCTGGCCCGGATCGACCGGGCACCGACCGGGCAGCCGCCACCGTCGCTGCGCAACGGCGTGCCCACCTGCCCCCGACACGGCGCGCGGCTGCGTGACGCCGGGCCCCGGCCACGTAGCGAGGTCCTCGCCATCCGGGTCGGTGGCCTGATCCGTCGTCGCTTCGTACTCACCGAGGAACAGCCGGTGGTGATCGGCCGGGCGCCGGAGGGCTCCGGCGGCATCATGCTCGGCCAGTGGCTCAACGACGAGGCACGGCGCTGGATCAGCCGCAACCACCTGCGGCTGGAGTTGCGCGGCGGCGACGTCGTCGCCACCGACGTCAGCACCAACGGCTCCGGCGTACGGCCGGGCGGTTCCCTCACGGAGGCGGACCGGATCCCGCTGGCCCCGCAGCAGTCCCGGGTGCTCGGCACCGGTGACATGGTGGAGCTGTACCCGGGGGTGCAGGTCGGCCGCCCGAACGAGTTCCCGGCGGGAGCGCCGTACAACCCGGACTCGGTGATGTCCGAGGCCCCGACGATGGCGATGCGCCTGCCACGCTGAACGCCGGTGGGCGTCGGGACCAGGTCCCGACGCCCACCGGAGGGTACGACCGCTCAGCCGGCCAGGACGGCGGCCACCTGCGCCACCGCGTGGTCGATCTCCTCCTCGGTGATCACCAGCGGCGGGGCCAGTCGGATGGTCGAGCCGTGCGTGTCCTTGGCCAGCACACCCCGCTCCATCAGCCGCTCGCAGGCCTTCCGGCCGCTCATCAGGGCCGGGTCGATGTCCAGGCCGGCCCAGAGACCCCGGCCACGTACCGCGACCAGACCCTTGCCGATCAGGCCGCGCAGGCCGGCTTGCAGCCGTTCGCCCAGCGCGGCGGAGCGGCGCTGGAACTCTCCGGTCGCCAGCAGCCGGACCACCTCGGTCGCCACGGCGCAGGCGAGGGGGTTGCCGCCGAAGGTGGAGCCGTGCTGTCCGGGCTGGAGTACGCCGAGCACGTCGGTGTCGGCGGCCACCGCGGATACCGGCACGATGCCGCCGCCGAGCGCCTTGCCCAGCAGGTACATGTCCGGCACGACGCCTTCCTGCTCACACGCGAAGGTGGTGCCGGTGCGGCCCAGGCCGGACTGGATCTCGTCGGCGATGAACAGCACGTTGCGTTCGGTGCAGAGCAGCCGTACGCCGCGCAGGTAGCCCTCGGGCGGCACCACCACGCCCTGCTCGCCCTGGATCGGCTCCAGCAGCACGGCGACGGTGTGCTCGTCGATCGCCTCGGTCAGGGCGGCCAGGTCGCCGTAGGGGACGATCCGGAAACCGGGGGTGTACGGCCCGAAGTCGGCCCGGGCGTCGGAGTCGGTGGAGAAGCTGACGATGGTGGTCGTACGCCCGTGGAAGTTGCCCTCCGCGACCACGATGTTCGCCTGGCCGTCCGGTACCCCCTTGACCTGGTAGCCCCACTTGCGGGCCACCTTGATCCCGGTCTCGACCGCCTCGGCCCCGGTGTTCATCGGCAGCACCAGGTCCTTGCCGCACAGCGCCGCCAGCTCCCGACAGAAGTCGGCGAACTGGTCGTGGATGAACGCCCGGCTGGTAAGCGTCAGCTTGTCGAGCTGGGCGTGCGCGGCGGCGATCAGCGTCGGGTGCCGGTGGCCGAAGTTCAGCGCCGAATAGCCGGCCAGGCAGTCGAGGTAACGCTTGCCGTCCACGTCGGTCACCCAGGCGCCCTCGGCGGAGGAGATCACCACCGGCAACGGGTGATAGTTGTGCGCGGTGTGGCGCTCCGCGTCCTGCACCGCGGCCGGGGTCCGCAGCATGTCCTCGATCATCGGTTCGCCTTTCCCTGACGGAGTCGCAACGTGCAGCACTTCGGGCCACCGCCGGCCCGACGCAGCTCGGACAGGTCGACGCCGATCGTCTCGTAGCCCCGGTCGCGCAACGTGGCGGCCAGGCCGGTGGCCTGCTCGGGCAGCACCACGTGCCGGCCGTCGCTGACCGCGTTGAGCCCGAACACCTCCGCGTCGGCCATGGTGGCGTGCACCGCGTCCGGGAAGAGCCGGCGCAGCACGGCCTGACTGCCGGGCGAGAACGCCTCCGGCAGGTACGCCACGGTCCGCTCGTCGAGCACGGTCAGCGCGGTGTCCAGGTGGTAGAAGCGCGGGTCGACCAGCTGCATGGCGATCACCGGGTAGCCGAAGACCTCCTGGAGCTGGGCGTGCGAGGCGTGCGCGGTGCGGAAACCGGTGCCGGCGAGCAGGTGGTCCCCGGCCAGCAGGACGTCGCCCTCGCCCTCGTTGACGTGCTTCGGGTCGTACATCTCGAAGCCGGCGGCCTCGAACCAGGCGCGGTACGCCGGCGCCTCGTCGGCGCGCTGCGGGTCGCGGAACTGCACTGCCATCGCCTTGCCGTCGATCACGGTGCCGCCGTTGGCGGCGAAGACCATGTCGGGCAGGCCCGGCACCGGCGCGATCTCCTCGACGGTGTGGCCCAGGTCCAGGTAGACCTGGCGCAACCGCTCCCACTGCCGCACGGCGAGGTCGGTGTCGACCGGTGCGGTCGGGTCCATCCACGGGTTGATCGCGTAATCGACGGCGAAGTACGTCGGCCGGCACATCAGAAAGCGCTGGCGGGTGGCGTCCATCGTCATTGTCCTGCTCCAAGCCTCGGGCGCGCCCGGCCACCGTCGGCACACGGGCTGGCGCCGTGGCTCAACGGTATGCGGGCTCGACCAGCTGGATCCACCGCGAACCCTTGCATACGACGGCAGATCATTGCGTTTGGCACCCGGTTGGAGCAGATTCGTTGCGTACGGCTTCCCTCCCGGCCCGGCTCGCCGGGCGCGGGTCGCCGGGCAGGTGTCAGGGGACGACTGCCTCCGGACATACGTCAGGGGCGGCGAACCGCCGCCCCTGACGAGCATGTGCGCCCGGCTGGTGAACCACCAGATCTGATCGGGCTACGGTCGGTTCCGCACCGACCGGCACCGGTGAACCACCGGCGGGCCGAAAAGTGCCCGTTACAGGCGATCGACAAACTGTGAATCAAGCCACTCGCGGAAGCGGACCACCACATCTCCGTCGGTGGTCGGCCAGTCGTACTGGCCGGTCATCGCCAGCACGCCCAGGACCACCGCGCCGAGGCCGAAGGCGATGCCCAGCAGCGCGTCGGACTTGCCGGCGATGTGCCGCCGACGGGTGGCCATCAGACCGAGCACGGCGAGTACCGCCCCCACCGCGCCCAGCGCGATGCCGTACCCGGCGAGGGCGCCGGTGAGCACGGACAGGACGCTGGCGACGCCGACGATCAGGCCGAGCGTGGCCAGCAGGCTGGCCCGGGGCCGTGGCCCGACCGGTGCCGGCGGTACGTCCCGGCCGGTTGCGCCGTCGGGGGTCCGGTCGTCGTCGACCCTGCCGTCCCGGTCCACGGTGCCGGCGCTCCGGTCGCGGTCGGCGGTGCGGTCGGCGGTGCGGTCGGTGGTGTGCAGGCCATCGACGGCCCGGTCCCGGTCGCTGGCGCGGTCACCGTCGAGAGTGCGGTCCACGCCGGTGACGCGGTGGCCGTCGACGGTCTCGGTGGTGCCGGCACGAGCGCGGCGGGAACCGTGAACCGTGGATCGGGCGGTGGCTGCTCGGGCCTCGGCGCTCCGTTGCGCGTCGGGCTGGCCATCCACCCGGGCGGTGTCGGTGCCAGCGGTCGGGCTGGTGCCGGCTCGGTCAGTGGCGGGCTGGTCGGTAGCGGCTCGGTCCGTGGCGGGTTGGCCGGCGACCGGGTCCGCAGCGGTTCGGCGGGTGGTGCTGCCGTCGGTGCGGCCCTCGGCACCGGACCGCTCGCCGGGGCGGGCGTCGGTGGCGACCGTCCCGGTCCTGCTGTCGTCGGCTGCCGACGGCGCCGGTTCCTCCCGGCGCAACAGCGAAGAAAATTTCATGGGTTCACCTCCTGATCGATGCGTGGCTGGCGGCATCAGCCCCGTATCGCCAACCACGCCACAACACCCACCAGG
>NZ_JAGPXQ010000053.1:0-36394 GCF_018070435.1 Micromonospora sp. C51
TTTTGGGTTTCGTCCGTCCTGTCGGGCGCCACACCTGCATGATCGGCGGGTGCTCGGGGGCGGGGGGCGAGGGCGGGGGCGGGGGGGGTTCAGGCGAGGTCGAGGGAGCGGGCGGCGACTAGGGGGTCGTTGGCGATGGTGACGGGAGCGGGAGCGGTGGAGATGGCCCACTCCGGATCCTTCAGACCGTGCCCGGTGACCGTGCAGACCACCGTGCCCCCGGCCGGCACCCGGCCGGCGGCGGCCTGCTGGAGCAGACCGGCGACGCTGGCCGCGCTGCCCAGTTCCACGAAGACACCGACCTCCCGGGCCAGCAGCCGGTACGCGGACAGGATCTCCCGATCGGTGACCGCCGCGATCAGGCCGCCGGAGGTGTCCCGCGCGTCCAGGGCCTTCGTCCAACTCGCGGGGTTGCCGATCCGGATGGCGGTGGCGATGGTGGACGGCTCGGCCACCACCTGCCCGGTCACGATCGGCGCCGCACCGGCCGCCTGGAAGCCGTACATCTTCGGTCGCCGACTGGCGTTGCCGGCGTCATGGTCCTCCGTGTAGCCCATCCAGTACGCGGAGATGTTGCCGGCGTTACCCACCGGCAGGCAGTGGATGTCGGGTGCGTCGCCGAGCGCCTCGACGATCTCGAAGGCAGCCGTCTTCTGACCGTGCAGCCGGTCGATGTTGACCGAGTTGACCAGGGCCACCGGATAGTCCTGGGCGAGCTTGGCGGCCAGCGCCAGACAGTCGTCGAAGTTGCCGTTGACCTGGAGCAGCTTGGCGCCGTGCACGAGCGCCTGAGCCAGCTTGCCCAGCGCGATCTTGCCCTGCGGCACGAGGACGGCGCAGGTCATCCCGGCCCGGGCCGCGTACGCGGCGGCGGAGGCACTGGTGTTGCCGGTGGAGGCGCAGATGATCGCCTTGTTACCGGCCTCGACCGCCTTGGAGACGGCCATCGTCATGCCCCGGTCCTTGAAGGAGCCGGTGGGGTTGGCGCCCTCCACCTTGAGGTACACGTCGCAGCCGAGCCGGGCGGAGAGCACCGGCGCCGGCAACAGCGGCGTGTTCCCCTCGTGCAGGGTAACCACCGGCGTGGCATCGGTGACCGGCAGCCGGTCCCGGTAGGCGTCGATCAGGCCACGCCACATCTCGCTCTCCTCGCCTCTGCGATTGATCCGGCCGCTCACAACCCGCCCTCGACCCGCAGCACGCTCGCCACCGAACGGACGATGTCCAGTCCACGCAGTTGCTGGACGGTCGCGGCGAGCGCCGCGTCCGGGGCGACGTGGGTCACGATGACCAGTACGGCGTCACCGGCCGCGCCGGCGGCACCGGCGGCCGGCCCCTGCCGGACGGTGGCGATCGAGACGTCGTGCCGGGCGAACACCCCGGCCACCGACTCCAGCACACCGGGCCGGTCAGCCACGTCGAGGCTGATGTGGTAGCGGGTAAGCGCCTCCCCCATCGGCCGTACCGGCAGGTCGGCGTAGGCGGACTCGCTTGCCGCGCGGACCCCGGCGAGCCGGTTGCGGGCCACCGCCACCACATCCCCGAGCACCGCGCTGGCGGTCGGTGCCCCACCGGCACCCCGTCCGTAGAACATCAACTGCCCGGCCGCCTCCGCCTCCACGAAGACCGCGTTGAACGCGTCGCCCACGCTGGCCAGGGGATGCGTCACCGGGATCATCGCCGGGTGCACCCGGACACTGACCGCCTCCCGGCCCTGCCCGTCCGCACCCCGCGCGGCGATACAGAGCAGCTTGATCGTGCAGCCCATCGCCTTGGCGCTGGCCACATCCGCGGCGGTGACCTCGGTGATGCCCTCGCGATGCACGTCGGCGGCGGCGACCCGGCTGTGGAAGGCGAGCGAGGCGAGGATGGCCGCCTTGGCGGCGGCATCGAAGCCCTCCACGTCGGCGGTCGGATCGGCCTCGGCGTAGCCCAGCTCGGTCGCCTCTTCCAACGCTTCGGCGAACCCGGCGCCGGTGGCGTGCATCGCGGAGAGGATGAAGTTGGTGGTGCCGTTGACGATGCCGGTGACTCGGGTGATGCGGTCGCCGTGCAGCGACTCACGCAGCGGGCGCAGCAGCGGGATGGCGCCGGCGACGGACGCCTCGTAGTAGAGGTCACCGCCCCCCTCAGCCGCCGCGTCGTGCAGGGTGCCGCCGTCCTCGGCGAGCAGCGCCTTGTTGGCGGTGACCACGCTCTTGCCGGCCCGCAACGCCTCCACCAGCCAGCCGCGCGCCGGCTCGATGCCGCCGACCACCTCGACCACCACGTCGACGTCGTCCCGCTTGATCAGCCCGAGCGCGTCGGTGGTGAACAGGGCCGGGTCCACCGGCAGGTCGCCGCGGTCCCGTCCGATCCGGCGTACGGCGATGCCGGCGATCTCCAACGGAGCACCGACGCGGGCGGCGAGGTCCGCCGACTGCTCGTGCAGCAGCCGGATCACCTCGGCACCGACGGTGCCGCAGCCGAGCAGGGCGAGGCGTACAGGTGACGTCATCCCACATCCAAAGCGAGCAGGTCCTCTTCGGTCTCCGGTCGAACGATCAGCCGGGCCCGGCCGTTGCGAACCGCGACCACGCCGGGGCGGGGTACGTGGTTGTAGTTGCTGGCCATGCTGCGGCAGTACGCGCCCGTGCCGGGCACCGCGACAAGATCTCCGGGCTGCACGTCGGCGGGCAGGAATTCATCCTTCACCACGATGTCCCCGGACTCACAGTGCTTTCCCACCACGCGGGCGAGCATCGGGCCGGCGACGCTCCCCCGGGAGGCCAGAGTCGCCGAGTACGACGCGTCGTACAGGGCGGTCCGGATGTTGTCGCTCATCCCGCCGTCGACGCTGACGTACGTCCGGATGCCATCGACATCCTTGACCGTACCCACCTCGTAGAGGGTGAACACGGCCGGGCCCACGATCGCCCGGCCCGGCTCGATGGACAGGTGCGGTGTGACCAGCCGCTCCGCCGCACACTCCGAGTCCACGATCTTGCGTAGCCGCTTGGCCAGGTCGTGGGGGGCCGCGGGATCGTCCTGCGAGGTGTACGCGATACCGAAACCGCCACCGAGGTCCAGTTCGGGCAGTTCGACGCCGCGGGCGTCGCGGATCTGCGCCTGAAGGGCCAGCACCCGCCGGGCGGAGACCTCGAAGCCGCTGGTGTCGAAGATCTGTGAGCCGATGTGCGAGTGCAGGCCGCGCAGCTCCAGCACACCCTCGTCGAGCACGCGCAGCGCCGCGCTCAGGGCCGCCCCACCCGCGAGCGAGAAGCCGAACTTCTGGTCCTCATGGGCGGTGGCGATGAACTCGTGGGTGTGCGCCTCCACCCCGACGGTGACCCGGATCAGCACCCGGGGCCGTACGCCGCGTTCGCGGGCCAGCGCGGTGAGCCGATCGATCTCGTGGAACGAGTCGACGATGATCCTGCCCACCCCGACATCGAGGGCCCGGGTCAGCTCGGCCACCGACTTGTTGTTCCCGTGGAAACCGATCCGCTCGGGCGGCATCCCACCGGCCAGCGCCACGGCCAGTTCCCCGCCGCTGCACACGTCGAGGAACATGCCTTCCTCGGCGATCATCCGGACCACCGCCCGGCAGAGGAAGGCCTTGCCGGCGTAGTAGATGTCCTCGTCCGGGAAGGCCGCCTGGAAGTCCCGGCAGCGCGAGCGGAGGTCGTCCTCGTCGAGCACGTACACCGGGGTGCCGAACTCGGCGGCGATGTCGCGTACGCCCAGGCCCGCGACGGTGAGCGCGCCGTCGGTGCGGCGCGTCACGTTGCGGGGCCACAGCTGCGGCACCAGGGCGTTGACGTCGTCCGGCGTACGCAGCCAGGCCGGCCCTCGGTTGCCGATGTCGCCGTGCAGCGCGCCTGCCTCATGAGCCCGCATCAGTGCCTCCCTGGGTTCGCGACTGCGGGGCTCGCCAGCTCACTCCTCGCGCGCACGGCTACATCCGCTCCGGCGCCGAGACGCCGAGCAGGCGCAGCCCGTTGGCGATGACCACCCGGGTCGCGTCGTTGAGCCAGAGCCGGGCCCGGTGCAGGTCGGTGACGGCCTCGTCGCCCCGGGGCAGGATCCGGCAGTTGTCGTAGAACCGGTGGTACGCCCCGGCCAGGTCCTCCAGGAAGCGGGCCACCCGGTGCGGCTCCCGCAGCTCGGCGGCGGCGGCCACCACGGCGGGGAACTCGGCCAGCGCCTTGAGCAGTTCGTTCTCCTTCTCGTGGTCGAGCAGCTCGGGCCGGAACGACGCCGCGTCGCCCCGGGTGAGGCCGACCTCGGCGGCGTTGCGGCCGACGCTGGCCGTACGGGCCGCCACGTACTGCACGTAGTAGACGGGGTTGTCCCGGGTGGCCCGGGTCCACAGCTCGATGTCGATGTCGATCGGCGAGTCGCTGGAGTACCGGGCCAGCGCGTAGCGGGAGGCGTCCACTCCGATCGCGTCGACCAGATCCTCAAGGGTCACCACGGTGCCGGCCCGCTTGCTCATCCGTACCGGCGCGCCGTCGCGGACCAGGTTCACCAGCTGGCCGATGAGGATCTCCAGCGTCTGCTCGGGGTCGTCACCGAAGCAGGCCGCCATCGCCTTCATCCGGCCGACGTAGCCGTGGTGGTCCGCCCCGAGCATGATCACGACGCGGTCGAAGCCACGCTCCCGCTTGTCGAGGTAGTAGGCGCAGTCGGCGGCGAAGTAGGTCCACTCACCGTTGGACTTGCGCAGCACCCGGTCCTTGTCGTCGCCGAAGTCGGTGGTGCGCAGCCAGGTGGCGCCCTCGGAGTCGAAGAGGTGGCCCTGCTCGCGCAGCCGGGCCAGGGCGTGCTCCAGCTCGCCCCGATCGTGCAGATCCTTCTCGTTGAAGTAGGTGTCGAACTCGACCCCGAAGTCCCGCAGCGAGGACTTGATCTCCGTGAACATCAACGCGACGCCCTCGACCCGGAAGACCTCCTGGGCAGCGGCGTCGTCCAGGCTCAGCACGTCGGGCCGCCGGGCGGTGACCTGCTCGGCGATCTCCGCGAGGTACGCCCCGCCGTAGCCGTCCTCCGGCGCCGGCTCGTTCCGGGCGGCGGCGAGCAGCGAGCGGGCGAAGCGGTCGATCTGCGAGCCGGCGTCGTTGAAGTAGTACTCGGTGCCGACGTCGGCGCCGGTGGCCCGCAGCAGCCGGCTCAACGCGTCGCCGACCGCCGCCCAGCGGACGCCACCGATGTGCACCGGACCGGTCGGGTTGGCCGAGACGAACTCCAGGTTGATCTTCAAGCCGGCGAGTCGGTCGCTTCGGCCGTACTCCTCGCCCGCCTCGACGATCGAGCGGGCGAGCTGTCCCGCGGCGGCGGCGTCGAGCCGGATGTTGAGGAATCCCGGGCCGGCGATCTCGACCGATTTGATCCCCGACGTACTGGCCAACTCGGCGGCCAGCGCGGCGGCCAGCTCCCGGGGCGGCAGCCCGACCTTCTTACTCAGCTGAAGCGCCAGAGTGGCAGCGTAGTCGCCGTGCTCGGGATTGCGCGGCCGCTCGACCGTGGTGTGCTCCGGCAGTGCGGAGCGGTCCAGCTCTCGGTCGGCGAAGACGGCGTGAGCGGCGGCGAGGACGGCTTCGGCGAGTTCTGCAGGAGTCACCGAACCATGTTATCGGGGGTAGACTCGGTCCCCGCGGCGGCGACCCAGCATCCGAACCCGGCCCGCCAGAGCCCCTGACCGACCGACCTGACGAGGCACGATGAGTATCAGCACCCCGGGCGGCCCGGAACGCCGCCCGACCGTGGTCAGCACCGGCAAGAAGCCGGCGGCGGGACGGCCGGCCGCCGGCGCCAAGGCGACCGGCGCCAAGGCTGGCCCCAACAAGTCCGGATCGGCCCAGCGCGCGGGGGGCGGCAAGGGGCCGCGTAAGCCGATCACCCCGGTGAAGGTGAGTCAGGGCCGGTCGTGGGGGCCGATCGCGCTCTTCGTCGCCGTCGGCGTGCTCGCCACGTCGATCATCGGGTTCGGCGCCTGGGCGACCTTCAAGGGCAGCCAGTCCTGGGAGGACAAGGCGGCCGACATCGCAGGCATCGTCAACTACCGCGAGACCGACCCGGACAGCCTCACCTACGAGTCGCACCAGTCCGGCAAGATCGAATACAAGTACAGCCCGCCGGTCGGCGGCGCGCACAACAACGCCTGGCAGCGGTGCCTCGGTGACGTCTACGACGCGCCGATCGCGTCCGAGCACGCGGTGCACAGCATGGAGCACGGCTCGGTCTGGCTCACCTACCGCCCGGACCTGCCCGCCGCCGACGTCGAGAAGCTGGCCAGCGTGATCCGGGGCAACGACTTCATGCTGATGAGCCCGTACGAGGGGCTGGACTCCGCCGTGTCGCTCCAGGCGTGGGGCTACCAGCTCAAGGTCGACAGCGCCGACGACCCGCGGATCAAGGAGTTCGCCACCACGCTGGCGCAGAACGCCTCGATCGAGCCGGGCGTGCCCTGCTCCTCCGGCAACTACACCACCGGCACCGGCACCGAGCCGCGCGAGTTGGCTCCGCCGACGGGTGGCTGACATGCCCAGCGCGATCCAGGAGGCACCTCCGACGGAACGCAACGGCACCGAACTCCGCCGGCCGTCCCGGACGCTGCGCTACCTGACCCTGGTCATGGCGGCGGTGCTGCTGCTCGGCATCGGGTGGACGGCCGCGACCCTGGTGTCGGACCGGGCCCCGGGCGAGGATTCGGCCGAGGCCGGCTTTGCCCGGGACATGTCCCGTCACCACGCCCAGGCGGTGGAGATGGCGATGATCGCGTACGCGAAGGCGCAGAACCCGGCGATCCGGCAGATGGGCTACGACATGGCCCTGACCCAGCAGGCTCAGATCGGGCACATGCAGCGCTGGTTGCAGGAGTGGGAGTTGCTGCCCACCGGCTCGCGACCGGCCATGGAGTGGATGCCCGACGCCGTGCCGCTGAGCCAGGACGGGCTGATGCCCGGCATGGCGACCCGCGAGGAGATCACCCAGCTGCACGAGGCCCAGGGCGTCGAGGTCGACCGCCTCTTCATCAAGCTGATGATCAATCATCACCTCGGTGGGGTCCACATGGCCGACGGCCTGTTGCAGGTCTCCGACCGCGCCGAGGTGGTCCGGATGGCCGAGGCCATGAAGCAGACGCAGCAGAAAGAGATCAACGAGCTGCGCCGGATGGAGCCTGCCGGCGGTTGATCCGCTCGTACCCGAAGCAACCCTCGCCGCCCCGCTCGACTGTTCGAGCGGGGCGGCGACGCGTAGGCAGCCGAGTGCCATCGGGATCGTCTCCTCCGCCCCACCTTGGGGCTATAAGACCGATTTTCCCTCTAGGGGTTACTTGGAGCGAAGTGCACTCGTTGTCCGGACGTGGGGGTTGCACTCAGAGACGCGCGGCGTTCGGTCACCAGCTGGTGCCGACGCCACACCATCGGCGGTGACGGAGCGGTGGCAGCCGTCCGTCGCGGACAGCGGCAGGGTGAGCCGGGAACACTCAGCCGCGAACAGGAGCTGGAACTGATCGACGCCCTTCGGGGCGGATACCCCGACGCGTTCGGCCTGGACGAGGAGCTGTGGACCCGCCAGAGCCTGCACGCCCTCATCGAGCAGCAGTTCGACCTGACGCTGGACGTGGGGGTCGTCGGGGCGTACCTGCGGGCCTGGGGGTTGGGTCCGCGCGAGCCCCGCGAGCGGGCCTGCGGGCTCTGCGTCGGGGCGGTCGAGCGGTGGGTACGCAGCGAGTACCCGGCGATCACCCGGGCGGCCCAGGAACACCTGGCCGAGGTGTACTGGGTGGGTCGGGTCCGGCTGCGGGGCACCATGCCGGCGGCCGACGTCATCTCGGCGGTCTCCTCACGGGGGCGGGTCCGGTTCATGGTCACCACCCCGTCGGTCGACCCGCCGCTCCCCCGGGAGTTCGTGCACCGGCTCAGCGGTGCCGAGCGGCGGACCGTGCACCTGATCGTGGACGGCTCGTGGGCCCGCAACGAGTGGCCGCGCCGGCTCCCCCGGCGCATCGTGCCGCACCCGCTGCCCAGTTGCGGACGCGCGCTCGCCGCCTGACGCGCCGATACCGATTCGGCGATCGGGTGAGGCGTTTGCTAGTCTTCTCCAGTCGCTGAGCCCCCGTAGCTCAGGGGATAGAGCACCGCCCTCCGGAGGCGGGGGCGCAGGTTCGAATCCTGCCGGGGGCACGAGCTTTGGCGCTCCATGTCCGCTGAAAGGCGCGGACCTGGGGCGCTCGTCATTTGTCCTGGGGCCCGAGCCCCAGACGCCACGGCGGCGGACGCCGGCACCGTCGAATCCTGCCGGCTTCCTCCCGGCCCGAGCCCCGAACCCTACGGCGGCGGACGCCGGCACCGTGGGAGCGTTCCGGCTTTTCCTCCCGGCCCGAGCCCCGAACCCCACCCGGCGGTCGCGGGCAGCGTCTGATCGCGTGGTTTCCCCTGGTCTGAGTCCCATACCTCTCGTCGTGCAACTTCTCGGGTCGCGGCCACCGTTCTACCTCCGTCAGAGGGAGGCAGCCGGTTGAGAGCCGCAGACGAGCAAGCGTTCCGAGAATTCGTCAACGCCCAGATGGGAGCACTGCGCAAGCTGGCCTATGTGACCTGCGGGGACTGGCACATGGCCGAGGATGCCGTCGCCAACGCGCTGGTCAAGCTCTATCCACGTTGGCGGAAGCTGGACCGACCGGACCTGTACGTCAAGACCATGGTCTACCGGGCCGCCATCGACGAGCAGCGGAGACCCTGGCGTCGGGAACGCTCGTCCAGCGATGCCATGCCGGACGTGGCGACGGGGGACCAGAACGGCGTCACCGACGAGCGGTTGCGGATAAAGGCGGCGCTGGACGCGGTGCCGGCCCGCCAGCGGGCGGCCGTGATCCTGCGTCACTACCTGGGCCTGTCCTTGGAGGACACCGCCGCTGTCCTGGGCTGCAACGTCGGTACCGCGAAGAGCCAGACCTCGCGCGGGCTCGCCAAGCTACGGGAACTGCTGGCGACAGATCGGATCAGACTCACCGGGGATCGGATGGAGGAATGGGAAAGTGCAGTTGCGTGAGGTCGTGGACGTGGTGACGGCGGACGAGCCGCCGCTGTCGCACAGCACCGAGGAAATCATCAGGGCCGGACGGAAGGCCGAGCGTCGACGCCGGGCCGGGTTCGCATCGGCCGGCGCGGCCGGGCTGGTCGCTGTGGTGGTGGCCGGCGTGTCCGCGCTGCCGCTGGTCACCTCCGGACAGGCGAGCGAGGTGGCACCCGGGACCGGCGAGAGCATCGCCGCTCCGGCCGCCCCGAACGTGCTGGCCGAGTGGCCGGACGCCCCGCCGTTCAGCTTCACCTTCACGGCGTTCGACGCCGGCAAGCTGCGCGTACAGGATCCGATCGTGGCGTCCACGGCCTACCAGATCGCGCGGGTGTACGTCGATGGCATGGTCACCAACGACCGGGCCGTCACCGACCTGGAAGTTGAGCGATACTCGGAGAAGCGGAAGACCGCTGAAGGGGCGTCCGAGAAGCGTGTTTCCGCCTACCTGACGCTCTACCGGCCGGGCGCGTTCGACCCGTCCGGCACCGAGGGCGGCACCAGCAGCACAGTGGCCGGGCGGGACACGGTCCAGTGGACCTTCACCAGCCCGGCCGGCCGGCAGCTCGCCTGGGAGTACGCCGACGACGCGTGGGCGGTCGTCACCGCGTACACGCACGAGGCCACCCCCACTTTCGAAGAGCTGTCGGCGCTGGCCACCGCCATGAAGCCGAGCCCGCCCGAGACGGCCACGCTGCCGTTCACGGTGGGCCACGTGCCCTCCGGCTATACCCCGGTGGAACTGGGCACCCGCGCCACCTCCGGCGTCAACGGCGTCGCCGAAGCTCGTGACGGAAACTACGGCGGCGCGGTCTACACGAAGCCGGCCCTGGCCACGACGGGGCTGGCCGCCCCCTGGGGTTCCGATGGAGCAAACATCCCGGGAAGCTTCACCATCTTCGTCACCCCGAGCACCAACTCAAACCAGCAGGCCGAAGCCGGTCGAACGCGGTGCCTGCAGAACGACTCGACGTTCTGCAACGTGTGGAGCGCCGACGGCAAGGTGCAGGTGCAGGTCAGCTCCGAGCACCTCTCGGTGGCGGAGACGACCAGGATCGCGGAGTCGGTGACGCTGGCCGACGTCCAGGACCAGGACACCTGGATCCCGGCGGCAGAGGCACTGGTGCCGTAGACCCCGAGGGCAGCGGGGCGCCGTGTTCCCGACCGGGAGCACGGCGCCCGGCCCGCGCGCCGACGGGCCTGCCGAGGTCGGGACCTTGGTCCCACCGGCTTCGGGTGTTCCGGCCCGCGCGCGCCGACCCGCACCGGGGCGAGAGTGGTCACGTAAGAAGCTGACCACGGAGGCAACGATGACCATCCACCACGGCACCCACCGATCGATCGAGCGCCCGCTCGAGCACGCCGAACTGCCCGGCGCCATGCTGACCGTCACCGCCGCCCGGGCCCTTGCCGTGCTGCGGATCTCCACCGGCCTCGTCTTCCTCTGGGCCTTCCTCGACAAGACCTTCGGCCTCGGCTACGCCACCCCGGCCGAGCGGGCCTGGATCAACGGCGGATCGCCGACCAAGGGTTTCCTCGCCAACGTCGAGGTGGGCCCGTTGCAGTCGGTGGCCCACTCGATCGCCGGAACGTGGTGGGCGAACACCCTCTTCATGGTCGGCCTGGCCGCGATCGGCCTCGCCCTGATCGTCGGCGTCGGCCTGCGGGTGGCGGCCGCCTCGGGCACCCTGATGATGGCGCTGATGTGGCTGGCCGAATTCCCGCTGGCCCGGTTCACCACCGGTGGCGACCCGACCGGCTCCACCAACCCGGTGGTCGACTACCACCTGATCTACGCCGTGGTCCTGGTCGCCCTGGCCGCCGCGTACGCCGGGCACACCTGGGGTCTGGGCCGGCTCTGGGCCCGCCTGCCCTTCGTGCAGCGTCACCGCTGGATGCTCTGACGCCAACGCGGCGCGGGGCCGGACCGTCACCACGGTCCGGCCCCGCGCTGTCGGCGGACATCATCGACACGAGACAGGTTCAGGTGCGGTAGTTCTGTCCCAACGGCCTGCCAGGGATCGGCTTTGCGATCGCGGCGACCGGGATGAAGAAGCAGATCTGGGCGATCGCCAGGGTGAGCGTCCACAACGCCAGGTCGTCGTAGTGGGCGGACGCCCGCGCGAACAGGTCGTCGGTGACCCGTTCCCCGGACGCTTTCCCCATGAGGACCGACTCCACGAGTTCCAGCGCCACCCGCTCCGGCGGGGTGAAGTAGGGCGCATCCCGCCAGGACACGACGGCGGCGATGCGCTCCTCGGTCTCCCCAGCCTCGCGCAGGAGACCGGACTGGCGCACGGTGTGATACGTACTGCCGGCGATCTGGCCCGCGCGCAACTGGACGAGTCCGACGGTGGCCGGCGGAATCGCACCGTTCAGTGTGGCCTTCGCCAAGGCACCGGCGAGCGCTGTCAGTTCGGGAAAGAGCGTCGTAGGGTCGGGCAGACGCGACGTGAGGCCGTCCTGCTCGGCCGTCGTGGATGTGGGCATGTTGAGCCGTCCCTTCCTGATCACCACACGGTGGCTTGTTGATCGTTCAGTGGTCCGACGACGTCGTGGCCGAAAATGTCAGGCGGCTCAACCTCACAGTCCGCCGCCGTGTCTCGTCGGAAGGCCAGGACGGTCTCCGAACGACGGGAAGGCAGGACGTCATGGGCAACGACGAGACGCCAGGAGGCGGCCTGAACGCGATCATGAGCGAACGCCGTCAACTGCTCAATCTGGCGTACCGCCTGCTCGGCTCGGTGACCGACGCCGAGGATGCCGTTCAGGAGACCTATGCCCGCTGGTACGCGATGGCGCCACAGCAGCGGGAAGCCATCGAGGTGCCCGGTGCCTGGCTGACCACCGTCGCCAGCCGCGTCTGCCTCGACCTGCTCGGCTCGGCGCGGATGAGACGGGAGCGCTACGTCGGCGAATGGGTTCCCGAGCCACTGCCCGAACGGGTCGAGTGGATCAGCGAACAGCCGGACGACGCCGGCATCGACCCGGCTGATCGGGTCACCCTCGACGAGTCGATCAATATGGCCTTCCTCGTCGTGCTCGAATCGATGACACCGGCCGAGCGGGTGGCGCTCATCCTGCACGACGTGTTCCGCTACTCCTTCACCGAAGTGGCCGAGATCGTCGGTCGTACCCCGGCGGCCTGCCGGCAACTCGCCTCGTCGGCCCGCCGCCGGGTACGCGCCACACAGCTTCGGGCGACGTCAGCGACCCACCAGGCCAGGGTGGTCAGGGATTTCAAGAGGGCCTGGGCAGCCAAGGACATCGACGCCCTGATCGGTCTCCTCGATCCACACGCCACGGTGGTCGCCGACGGCGGCGGTCTGGTCAGTACCGTGCCGCATCCCGTCGAGGGCGGTGATCGGATCGCGCGCACCGCCATCGACATCACCACCCGGGTACCGGACATCTCTTTCCTCGAGCGCACGGTCAACGGCAGGCCGGGCCTGGTGGCACAGCAGGACGGCAACGTCGTCGCGGTACTGGCGTTCCTCGTCACGGAGGGTCGGATCACCCGGATCTGGTCGGTACGCAACCCGGAGAAACTCCGGCTCTGGACGACCAACTGATCCCGGTGACGGCGACCGGGGTGCGGTCCTCAGTTGGTGGCGGCGCGTCGGGCGCGGGCCCGGCGGCGGCCCTCGTGCATGGCCTGCACCCTCGGCACCGGGATGGCCCGGCCCTCCTCGATCAGCTCGCCGGGGAGCCGCTGGGGTGCCGGCATCAACTCGCTCCACGGATCCCGCTCCGCCACCAGCGCCGGGACCGTCCGGACGGTGAAGTCCGCCGCGGTGACGGACTCCAGGTCCGGCCAGGGCACCGGGAAGGAGACCGGCACGCCGGGACGCAGCCGGGGGCTGTACACCGACACGACGGTCGCGCCGCCGGTGCGAGTGGGATCGACGAAGACCTTGCCACCCCGGTCCTCGCGGATGAACGCGGTGGTCGCCAGCGCCGGATCCAGGCGCTCCGCCCGAGCCGCGAGAGCCCGGGTGGCCGCGGCCAGTTCCTCGGCGTCGGGTCCGGGTTCGACCGGGACGAAGACGTGCACCCCCTTGGCGCCGCTGGTCTTGACCGCACCCGCCAGCCCGGCGTCGGCGAGAGCCTGCCGGACCAGCAGCGCGGCCGCCACCGCGGCCCCGAACCCACCGGTCTCCGGCGGATCGAGGTCCAGCACCAGGTGGGTGGGACGGCTCAGGTCGTCGGCCACGGCCAGGGTGGGGTGGTACTCGACCGCCCGCTGGTTGGCGAACCAGAGCAGGGTCCGGCGGTCGTCGCAGAGCGCGTACGCGATCTCCCGGCGGGACGCCTCGGCCCAGATCGACACCCGACGCACCCAGTCCGGGGTGTAGCGGGGCAGGTTCTTCTGCATGAATGGCGGCTGTCCCGGGCGCACCCGGACCACCGACAGCGGACGGCCACGCAACTGCGGGACGAGTCGGTCCGCCACCGCGTCGAGATAGTCGACCAGGTCACGCTTGCTCTCTCCCGACCCGTCGAACAACGGCTGGTCGAGATTGGTCAGCGCGACCCCGTCCCGGTCGTCGTCAGCCCCGCTCATCCGATCACCATCCCGGCCGGACGCCCGGCGGTCAACCGGAACGGCGCGCCTGATCCGTCCGCAGTCAGCTCGACAGTGTCAGCGGAGCTCACCTGCGGGCGACCGCCTGGCGGGCCAGCCACCGCTCAGGCGAGGGGATCTCCGGCGGCGACGGCGGCGAGCAGGCGGGTGGTGTGGGCGCGGGTCGCCGCGTACAGGCCGGAGCCGTAGCTGATCCGGGCCACCCCCAGAGCGGCCAGTTCCGATCGCTCCGGCGCAACGGGTCGGGCCAGTACGTTTACCGGTGCCGCCACGGCCTGCACGAAATCCCGCAGTTGCGTCAGGTCGGCCAGCAGGATCGGGTAGACGCAGTCCGCCCCGGCCGCCAGGTACCGGCGCGCCCGGCGGATCGCCTCGGTGAGCCGGTCGGCCGCTTCACCGCCGGGCCGTAGGAAGACGTCCACCCGGGCGTTCACCACCACCGCGACCCCGGCGTCGTCCGCCGCCGCCCGCACGCCGGCCAGCAGGTCGGCCTGTTCCTCGACGTCGACCACGGCGCCGGTACGCGGATCCGAATCCTCCAGGTTGAGCCCGACCGCCCCGCTGTCGAGCAGCCGGGAGACCAGTTCGGCCGGGCGCAGACCGTAGCCCCGCTCCAGGTCGGCGGTGACCGGCACGGCGACCGCGCGGGCGATCCGGGTCACGGCCGCGAACATCTCCCCCGGCGGGATGCGCTCGCCGTCGGCGTACCCGAGCGACTCGGCGACGGCGGCGCTGCCGGTGGCCACCGCCGGAAAGCCGGCGTCGACGACCGCCCGGGCCGAACCGGCGTCCCAGGCGTTGGGGAGCACCAGCGGGTCGCCGGGTCGGTGCAGGGCACGAAGCGCGACCGCCCGGGCCGCCGTCGAGTCGGTCACGATCTGATTCTCGGCCCGGCGCGACGCCCGTCCGGAGAGCCAATTCGGCACCGTTGGCTGTGGGGAACGCCACTGATCTGACCGATCGGTCAGCCTCTGACCGATCGGTCAGGCATGCTGAGAGTCATGGCCCGCACCACCCCGCAGACCCACGGCGAGATCCTGGCAGCCGCGGCGAGACGTTTCGCCGCCACCGGCTACCGGGGCACGTCGTTGCAGGACATCGCCACCGAGGTGGGCTGTTCCAAGGCGGCGGTGCTGTACCACTTCGCCAACAAGGAGGCGATCCTCACCGCGCTGATGGCGCCCGCGATCGAGGTGCTGCGGTCGCTCGACGACCGGATCGCGGCCCAGCCCGGGCCGGCCGCCGCCCAGCGGGTCGCCGCCGAAGGCTTCGTCGATCTCGCGGTCCGGTTCCGCAGCGAGATCGCCCTGCTCCGGGGCGAATTCCCGGAACTGCTGCAACAGCCCGTCTTCGCGCACATCCAGCAGATCTCCGAACGGCTCATCGATGCGCTCGCCGGGCAGTCCGAGCGGGCCTCCGCCCGGATCACCGCGCTGGTGCTGCTCGCCGGCATCGCCGAGACCTGCGGTCAGTTCGCCGACGTGCCCGACCAGGACCTGGGCGAGGCGCTGCTGGCCCTGCTGCGGCGGGCGCTTGAACCACCCGTCCACTGACTCGTCCCACCATCCACGACCGAGGGAAAGGACCTCATGGCGACCCTGCTCTACCGGCTAGGCCGGGGATCGATGCGTCGGCGGCGACTCGTCGCCGCGATCTGGCTCGTCGTACTCGTCGGGCTCGGCCTGGCAGCAGCGACCCTGCGCGGCCCGACGGCCAGCAACTTCACCATGCCCGGAACCGAGTCGCAACGCGCGCTCGACCTGCTCGACGAGCAGTTCCCGGCGGCGGCCGGCGCCACCGGCACCATCGCGGTCAAGGCACCGGCCCCGGGGCAGCTCGGCACCCCCGAGGGCCAGGCGGCGATCCGGTCGATCACCGAGGAGGCCACGACGGTCCCGGGGGTGCTCGCCGCCATCGACCCGTTCCAGGTCGGCTCGGTCTCACCCGACGGCCAGTACGCGCTGATCCAGGTGCAGTTCAACGACGGCGCCGACCAGATCACCGATGAACAGCGGGAGGCGTACGAGGAACTCGGTACCCGGGCCGAGGCCCAGGGCTGGCAGGTGGCGCCCGGCGGTGAGGTGCTCAACACCGAGCCCGAGGTCGGCTCCACCGAGGCGATCGGCGTCGCGGTGGCCCTCGTCGTCCTGGTGGTCACCTTCGGCTCGCTGGTGGCCGCGGGCATGACCATGCTCAACGCGCTGATCGGCGTCGGCGTCGGCATGGCCGGTCTCTTCGCACTCAGCAGCGTGGTCGAACTGACCAGCACCGCGCCCATCCTCGCGTTGATGCTCGGCCTGGCCGTCGGCATCGACTACTCGCTCTTCATCACCTCGCGGTATCGACAGAACCTGCTCGACGGCATGCCGGCGGACGAGGCGATCGGCCGGGCGGTCGGCACCGCCGGCTCGGCGGTGACCTTCGCCGGAGCCACTGTCGTCATCGCCCTGGCCGGTCTCGCGGTGGTGAACATCCCGTTCCTGACCGTGATGGGTCTGGCCGCCGCCGGCACGGTCACCGTCGCGGTGCTGGTGGCGATCACCCTGCAACCGGCGCTGCTCGGTTTCGCTGGACGCCGGGTGCTGCCCCGCCGGTTGCGCTCGTCGGTGCCGGTGGCCCTGACCGCCGATGACCTCCCGGACGACGCCGCCCGCCGCAGCGACGTGACCACCCACCGCGCGGCACCGGAGACCGCCACCAACGGCAGCGAGGACACGTCTGCGTTCGGCTTCCGTTGGGCCCGACTGATCACCCGGCTCCGGATCCCGGTGATCGTCGTCGGCCTGCTCGGCCTGGGGCTGCTCGCGCTACCCGCACCGGACATGCGCCTGGCGCTGCCCGACGCCGGTACCGCTCCGGTCGGCTCCGCCGCCAGGGTCTCCAACGACCTGATCACGGAGGGCTTCGGCCCGGGCTTCACCGGCCGTCTCGCAGTGGTTGTCGCCGGCGACGACGCCGCCGCAACCGCCGCAGCCGTGCCACAGGTCACCGCCTTGGTCCAGCGCACCGACAACGTGCTCGCCGTGGCCCCGCCGCAGCTCAGCCCGGACGGCCGGACCGCGCTGCTCGGGGTGATCCCGCAGACCGGCCCGACCGACCCGGCCACCGAGACGATGGTGCACGACATCCGCGCCGCCGTCGGCGGCATTCAGGGCGCCGACGTACTGCTGACCGGGGTGACCGCCATCGGCATCGACATCTCGGAGAAACTCTCCGACGCGTTGCCGATCTATCTGGCGCTGGTGGTCGGCCTGTCGATCCTGCTGCTGATGCTGGTGTTCCGCTCGGTGCTGGTGCCGGTCAAGGCGGCGCTGGGTTTCCTGCTCACCGTCGCCGCCACCTTCGGCATCACGGTCGCGGTCTTCCAGCAGGGCCACCTCGCCGACCTGGTGGGCCTGGACACTCCCGGCCCGCTGATCAGCTTCCTACCGATCCTGCTGATCGGCATCCTGTTCGGCCTGGCCATGGACTACGAGGTGTTCCTGGTCTCCCGGATGCGGGAGGACTTCGTCCACGGTGACACCGCCCAGCAGGCCACCATCAACGGGATGGGGCACGGCGCACGGGTGGTCACCGCCGCCGCCCTGATCATGACCTCGGTCTTCGGCGGCTTCATCTTCCTCGACGACCCGGTGATCAAGTCGATGGGCTTCGCGCTCGCCATCGGCGTGGCCATCGACGCCTTCGTGGTCCGGATGACCATCGTGCCGGCGGTGATGTCACTGCTCGGCAAGGTGGCCTGGTGGCTGCCCCGCTGGCTGGACCGGGCGCTGCCGAACGTGGACATCGAGGGCGAGAAGCTGCGCGCCAAGCTCGACGACAAGGTCGGCGCCGGCGCCTGACCGCACGGCGACACGGCCCTCCACCCAACGTCGGGTGGAGGGCCGTGTCGGCACCGGCTCAGACGCCGGCCGGGTAGGTCTCCATCTCGCCCGGAGCGGCCAGGGCCGGCAACGGATGCAACGCGGTGGTCTCGTCGCACCAGATGAAGGCGTCGTAGCGCTCCCCGAGCCGGGTCGGCACGTAGTTGCCCCACGACTCGAACGACGGGTCGTACACCACCCCGATCGCCCGGTGGTCGAGCATGTCGGTGACCCAACCCGGCTGGTCCGGCCCACCGAAGACCAGCACCGCCCGCTCCGGCATCAACTCGTGCAGCCGGTGCTCCAGCGAACCGGGCCGAGCCGGCGGCACCACCATCGCCTCCGCCGGCGATCCCCAGCGCGGCGCGGCGATCACCGTGCCCCGCCAACTGCCGAAACCGATCAACGCCACCTGGTCCGCGCCGTGGCGTTCCCGCGCCAACTGGCCGATGTTCACCATCCCGTCGGCAGCCATGTCGGTCGCCCGCGCGTCACCGACGTGCGTGTTGTGCGCCCACACGACGCCCCGGGCACCCGGACCGTAGCGGTCGAGCAACCGGTCCAGGGTGTCGGTCATGTGGATGTCCCGGACGTTCCACGAACCGGGCCCGCCGGCCACCATCTCCCGGTAGTAGCGTTCCGCGCCGGCCACCACCTCCGCGTTCTGCCAGGCCGAGAAGGCACCCGGGCCGTCGGTGGCGGCGTGTTCGCGGGTACGGGCCAGCAGCCGGATCACCTCCTGCTCGCACCGGGCGGAGACGAACCGGCTGGCCGCGCCGTACTCCTCGACCCGCTTGCCGTACGGCTCGAAGCACCGGTACGCGTCCTGGGCGGCCTCCAACGACGCCGGCTCCTCCTCGCCGAGGTAGTCGAAGATCGCCTGCATCGACTCCCAGAGGCTGTAGACGTCGAGACCGTGGAAGCCGACCCGGGCCGCCTCGGCCCGCTCCATGTTCCAGGCCCGCAGCCAACGACAGAAACGGGCCACCTCGGCGTTGGCCCACATCCACGTCGGCCACCGCTCGAAGCCCTCCAGTGCGGTCTGCGGCTCGGCCACCCCGCCGGGGGCGCCGGTCACCGAACGGTGCACCCGGTCGCAGTCCGGCCAGTCACCTTCCACCGCCACGAAGGAGAAGCCGCACTCGGCGACCAGCCGCCGGGTCAACTGCTCCCGGATGCGGTAGTAGTCGTAGCTGCCGTGCGTCGCCTCCCCGATCATCACCACCCGCGCGTCCCGGACACGCTCCAGCAACGGATCGAGGTCGCTCGGCGCACCGAGCCGCTGTACCAGCATGCCTGCGGCTACCCGGCACCCCGACGGGCAAACGCAGCGGCCCGCCGGGGGTGTGCCGGGGCACTGCGCGGGTAGATCGGACAGCATGACCGACAGTGGTGCCGCCCTGCACGAATACCTCGCCGGGTTGGACTATCCCGTCTCCCGCGAGGACCTGATCCGCTGGTGCCAGGAGAACGGCGCGAGCACCGAGCAGTTGCAGGCCGTACGGGCGCTCCCGGTGGACCAGTTCAGCTCGCCCACCGAGTTGACCGAGGCGCTGGGCACGTTGCCCTGACGGCTCAGCGGGCGTGCAGCAGGCGGTACAGCACCAGCCACTGCTCCGGCCAGACCTGCCCGACCGGAAGATCCGGGTCGAGCCGGCTGGCGCGCAACGCCGCCGTCAGCCGGGCCCGCGGATGCTCGCGGGCCAGCGAGGCCGCGAGCGAGCCGCCGACCCCGCCGAACCCCAGCTCGACCATCCGCCGGTACGCAGGCAGCGCCCGCGGCGGCAGCAACGGCTGCGTCCGGCGTGCGATGCGCAGGATGCCCGCGTCGACCCGGGGCACCGGGCGGAACGCGGTCCGCGGCACCCGCCCGGCGAACCGCCAGTCGAACTCCGGCCAGCTCAGCACCGTCAGCCGGCTCCATCGGCCGTAGTCACCGGCCCGCCGCCGGGCGTACTCCAGCTGGGTGAGCAGGGTGGCCGTGCGCAGCATCGGGGCGGCCAGGCACCACCGCACCACGGCTGCGGTCAGCGACCACGGGATGTTGCCGACCACGGCGAACTCCTCCACGGGTGCCGCGACGGCGAGGAAGTCCGCCTGGCGACAGGTGACGTTCGGCAAGGTCGCGCAGACCCGGGCCAGTTCCGTTCCGGCGACGGGATCCACCTCGTACGCCGTCAGTCGGCCGCAGCGCATGGCCAGCGGGCGGGTCAGCTGACCCCGCCCGGCGCCCACCTCTAGCACCAGACCGTGCGGGTCGGGGCGGGCGGCGTCGACGAACCGCGCGACGGCGGCCGGGTCGGCGAGGAAATTCTGGGAGAGTACGCGACGGGACCGGTCGCGTCCGGTCGTGCGGGTGCGGCGGGGCGCCATGGCGTCGTCCTTGTCTGTCGCCGGATGGCGACGAGAGCGGACAGGCGACCGTCGACGGGGCCTGTCCGAGCGATCGGGACTCGGACGGCCCTGGTGAGATGGCGCGGGAGAACGGCACCGCGATGCGGGACGGTGCCGGAGACGTACGCGGGAGAGGCGTCAGTCGCGGGTCGCGCCGGCCAGGGCCGGACGCCGGACGCGCGGGCGGGCCACCAGCAGCGGCCCGAACGCGGCCGGCGTAGCGACCGCGTTGATCAGGGCGTGCACGCACATGACGGCGATCCTACCGACCCTCCCGGCCGGTGGCGACCGCTTTCCGGCCCGCGCTCAGGCCGGCACGTCGATCACGGTGCCCTGCGCACGGGCGGTCTCGGCGGCGGCGAGGACCGCCACCACCTCGCGGCCGAAACGAACGTCGCAGCGATGGTCCCGGGTCCCGGCGTCGACCTCGGCCAGCAACTGGTCGATCGCCACCCCGAACGCCGTCGCCGAACTCGCGCCACCGTCGGGGAGCCGCTCGATGCCGCTCTCGCCGTAGAAGACGAACTCCGCGGCGACCGAGCGAGGTGGTGCGTCCAGGGTCAACGAGACCGTGCTGGTGGCACCGTCGACGTGGCTGAGCAGCAGGTGCACCAGGCCACCGGGGCCGTCGGTGGCGGCCACCCGGGCCACCCGGCCGAGCACCGGCAGCAGAACGGCCAACGCGTGTGGGCCGATGTCCCACAGCGCGCCGTGCTCCCGACGCCAGGGCGACTGCCCGTACGGGCTGCCGGGCTGGAAGATCGAAGCGAACCGGATCACGTTGGCCGTGTGCCAGCCACCGGCCGCGGCGGTCGCGGCGATGAAGCCGGCGACGTCCGGTTGGTAACGGCCGGTGAAGAAGACCACCGACGCCACACCCGTCCCGGTGGCCGCCTCGACCACGCGATCCGCGTCGGCAACGCTCAACGCGAGCGGCTTGTCCAGCAGCAGGTGCCGACCAGCGCTGGCGGCCCGGACGGCGATGTCCGCCTGGACGTCGGGCGGCAGCGCGACGGCCACCGCGTCGCACGCCTCGATCAGCGAGTCGACCTCCTCGAACGCCGGCACGCCGTAGCGGGTGGCCAGGGCAGCGGCCTTGTCGGGGTTACGCCCCCACACGCCTACCAGTTCCGCTCTCGGGTGCGTCTCGAGTGCCGCCGCGTGCGTCTCCGCCGCCCAGTGCCCGGTGCCGAACAACCCGAACCGCATCCCCGTACCTCCGCTGTCCTCGCCTGGCCACGGCTGACCCGCGCCAGTGATCACGCTAGTCCCCCGCGATCCTCCGTGCCCGGCGTCCCCGCAGTGCCACGACGGCTCCGGCGCGACGCTGCCGCGTGGCCGGGCCCGGGACGGTGGGTGCGTGGTCGGCCGACCAGGACGGCGGGTGCCTGACCGGCCCTCTCGGCGGTCGCTCTTACTACGGTGGTTAGTAGAGTGGGCCGGTGATCGGAACGAGCACCGGGTGGCCCAGGTGACCACCGCCGCGACCACCACCGGATCCCCGGCCGACGGGGCGCTGGCCGTCGCCGCCATCGTGCTGTCGCTGCTGGTCGCCGTCTGGGCGCTGGTGGCCGCGTTGCGCCACCGTCCGCCGGACCGGATGCAGTTGATCGGGCTGGCCGTGCTGGAGTTGCTGCTGCTCGGGCTGGTGCTGGTGACCGCCGTGGCGCTGGCCGGCGGCGAGCGACCGGGCGAACCTGGCTCGTTCTTCGGCTACCTGGTCACGCTGGTCTGCCTGCCGCCGCTGGCGGCGGTGCTGGCCCGGATGGAACCGACCCGCTGGGGGTCGGCGATCGTGTGCGCGGTGTGCCTGGTGACGCCGGTGGTGGTGGTCCGGCTCCAACAGACCTGGCAGGTGCTCGGTGGCTGAGTTGAGCCCCGCCCGGCCCCGGACCAACTCCGGACCGGGACGACTGCTGATCGCGGTCTACCTGCTCTTCGCCATCGCCGCAAGCAGCCGCGCCACCCTCCAGATCGTCACCAGGTTCGACGAGGCGCCGCTGGCGTACCTGCTCTCCGCGCTCGCCGCGGTGGTCTACATCGTGGCCGCGGCTGGTCTGGCGCGGGCCGGTCACGCGGGTCGTCGGGTCGCCCTGGCCTGCTGCGCGCTGGAACTGGTCGGCGTCGTCGGGGTCGGCGCTTTCAGTCTGGCCCGCCCGGACCTCTTCCCCGACGAGACGGTCTGGTCCGGCTTCGGCAGCGGCTACGGCTACATTCCCCTGGTGCTGCCGATTCTCGGCCTCGGCTGGCTCCGGCACACCCGCGGACGGACGGCAGGGGCCCTTTCCTGACCCCGGGGGTCAGGGAAGGGCCCGATGCACGAGGCCGGTCAGTCCCGAGGTCCACCGGCGACGTAGATGACCTGACCGGACACGAAGGACGCTCCTTCGCTGGCCAGGAACGAGATGGTGTGCGCCACATCGTCGGGCCGGCCCACCCGGCGGACCGGGATCTCCGCCTCGGCGTGCTTCTGCATCGCCTCGAAGTCCACCTTCATCCGGGCGGCGGTGGCCGCGGTCATGTCGGTGACGATGAATCCGGGCGCGACCGCGTTTGCGGTCACCCCGAACGGGCCCAGCTCGATGGCGAGGGTCTTGGTGAAGCCCTGTAGACCGGCCTTGGCCGCCGAGTAGTTGGCCTGACCCCGGTTGCCCAACGCGGACGTGCTGGAGAGGTTGACGATGCGGCCCCAGCGCGCCTCGACCATGTGCTTCTGCGTGGCCTGGCTGAACAGGAACGCCCCGCGCAGGTGTACGCCGAGGACGGTGTCCCAGTCGGCGTCGGTCATCTTGAACAGCAGATTGTCGCGGAGCACGCCGGCGTTGTTGACCAGTACGGTCGGCGCGCCCAGCTCGGCGGCCACCCGCTCCACGGCGGCCTCCACCTGGGCCCGGTCCGCCACGTCCGCCCCGACGCCGAGTGCCCGGCCGCCGGCCGCCACGACCGCGTCCACGGTCTCCTTCGTCGCCGACTCCTCGATGTCGACCACCGCCACGGCCAGCCCGTCGGCGGCCAACCGCCTGGCGGTGGCCGCGCCGATGCCCCGTGCCGCCCCGGTCACGATCGCGACCCGCTGCCCCTCCGACATGCCTACCTCCCGGTAACTTGACTCGACGGCAGGAGCCTAACCCACGCCGGGGCGGCCTGACCCCCGTCGATCCCGACCTCCGGACCGGGCACGCCGGCCCGGAGGTCACCGACCCGCGGCGGGTCGACCCGGCCCGCCGCTCAGTGCGACCAGGATCGACAGAGCCGGATCCAGCGGTAGCCGTGCCCGGACAGTTGCAGTTTGTCCAGCTTGCCGACGTCGTCGTAGTTGCGGTCGGCGAGCACGTCGATGGGCAGATCCGCCTCGGGCTGAAGCCGGCTGAGATCCACCTCGGCGTCGGTGGTGCCGAGGTTATGCAGGAAGACCATCGTCCCCGTCGGCCCGTCGGCCCGGTGCGCCAGCACCCCCGGCGGCATCGGCACGTCGATGTGCGTGGTGGAGCCGAAGCCGATCTCCGGGGCTTCCCGCAGCGTACGGATCATCCGCTCGAACCAGGCCAGCAGCGAGGTGCGGTCCCGTCGTTGGAGGGTGACGTTGACCTTCTCGTACCCGAACTCACCCTTGTCGATGACCGGGCGGACGAGCTTTTCCGGCTCCGCGGTGGAGAAGCCGGCGTTGGGCTGGTTCGACCACTGCATCGGGGTACGGATGGCCTCCCGCCCGTCGAGCGACAGGTCCTCCCCCATGCCGATCTCCTCGCCGTAGCGCAGCACCGGCGTGCCGCGCAGGGAGAACTGCAGGGAGTACGCCAACTCGACGCGCCGACGGTCGTTGCCCAGCATCGGTGCCAGCCGGCGACGGATGCCCCGGTCGTAGATGCGCATGTGTTCCTCGGGGCCGAACTGCGCGTACACCTCGTTGCGCTGTTCGGCGGTGAGCCGGGACAGGTCGATCTCGTCGTGGTTGCGCAGGAACGTCGCCCACTGCCCGCCCTCGGGCAGTGCCGGGGTGTCCCGCAGCGCCTCGATCACCGGCTCCGGGTCCTGCCGGGCCAGCGCCAGCATCAGCCGGCCGTTGAGCATGAAGTCGAAGAGCATGTGGACCCGGTTCGCCGAGCCGCCGCTGTCGCCGAAGAAAGCCGGAAGGTGGTCGGGCTCGACGTTCGCCTCGGCCAGCAGGACCGCGTCGCCGCGCCGCCACTGCACGTGCTGGCGCAGCTCGGTGAGGAATTCGAAATCCAGTTCCGGGTTCGGGTCTCCGGGCTCGGTGCGCTCGATGATGAACGGCACCGCGTCCATCCGGAATCCGGCGACGCCGAGTTGGATCCAGAACGACATGATCTTCTTGATCTCGGCGCGTACCGCCGGGTTCCTGGTGTTGAGGTCCGGCTGGAACTTGTAGAAGCGGTGGTAGTACCAGGCCTTCGCGGTCCGGTCGTAGGTCCAGGTCTCATGTTGTTCGCCGGGGAAGACCATGCCCTGATACCGGTCGGTCGGCTCCTGCTCGGACCAGACGTACCAGTCGCGGTACGGCGAGTCCGGCGAGGAGCGCGCGGACTGGAACCACGGATGCTGGTCGGAGGTGTGGTTCACCACCAGGTCGATGATCACCCGGATGCCCCGGTTGTTGGCCTGGTGCAGCAACTCGGCGAAGTCGCCCAGGGTGCCGAAGCGTGGGTCGACGTTGTAGAAGTCGGTCACGTCGTAGCCGTCGTCGTCGTTGGGCGACGGATGGATGGGGTGCAGCCAGAGGCAGGTCACACCGAGCCGGGCGAGGTAGTCCAGCCGGCCGATCAATCCCCGGATGTCACCGACCCCGTCACCGTCGGAGTCCGCGTACGTGTCGATGTCGAGGCAGTAGACGACCGCCTCCGAATACCACCTGTCAGACATGCCCCGGTACCTTCTCCCGGCCGGGACGTCGGCAAACCCGACTCGGTACGGTGCCGGGATGCGGAGCATCGAATGGTCGGGCGGCGACTGGCACGGCCGACCGGTCCGGGTGACCGAGGAACCGGACGGCACACTGAGCGTCGAACCGGGCCAGGGCAGCGACCTGTGGCGACACACCAGTTACGGCTTCGTGCACGACGATGCCCCGGCCCTGCTCGCGCCGTTCCCGGCCGGTACCGCCGTGGAGGTCGACTTCCGGCTGGCCTGGACCGGGCAGTTCGACCAGGCCGGCGTGCTGGTCCGGGTGGACGACCGGAACTGGGTGAAGGCCGGCGTGGAGGTCAGCGACGGCCAGCCCCAGGTGGGCGCGGTGGTGACCCGCGACGTCTCCGACTGGTCCGTGGCACCGGTCCCGGACTGGGCGGGCCGGGAGGTGAGCGTACGCGTCAGTCGCGCCGGTGACGCGCTGACCGTACGCGCCCGGGTCAGCGGTGAGCCGTGGCGGCTGGTCCGGCTCGCCCCGTTGGCCCCCGACGCGGTGGCGACGGCCGGTCCGTACTGCTGCTCGCCCAGCCGGGGCGGTCTGCTCGTGCGGTTCACCGGATGGCGCCACGGCGCGGCCGACGAGGCGCTGCACCCGCAGGAGTGACCTGTCCGGGCCCGGTGTGCGAGGCGGTTTCGGCGGGTAAGCCTCCCCTTTACGCCCGACCCGCGAAAGGCATCATCATGGCGCTCGCCCAGAACGTCGACCCCGCTCAGGTCGGCGGGCTGACCGGCTGGATCGCCGGGGTGATCGAGGCGGGTGGGGAGGTGGGGGTGGCCCTGCTGGTGGCCCTGGAGAGCATCATCCCGCCCATTCCCAGCGAGATCGTCCTGGCGATGGCCGGATACCTGGCCGGCGAGGGCCGGTTCAACGTGGTCGTGGTGACCGTCGCGGCCACCGTCGGCTCGGTGCTCGGCGCGCTGTTCCTCTACTGGGTCGGCGCGGTCGTCGGCGAGGACCGCCTCAAACGGTGGCTCGACCGGTTACCCCTGGTCGACATGGACGACCTGGAGAAGGCCGACCGGTGGTTCGAGCGGTACGGCCGCTGGGCGGTGTTCTTCGGCCGGATGGCGCCGGTGGTACGCAGCCTGGTGTCGGTGCCGGCCGGGGCGAACCGGATGCCGCTTGTCGAGTTCGTCACGCTCACCGCGCTGGGCAGCGGTATCTGGAACGGGATCTTCATCGGTCTCGGCTACGCGCTCGGTTCCCGCTGGCAGCAGATCGACCGTTACAGCTCCTGGTTCGACTACGGAATCCTCGCCCTGATCATCCTCATGCTCGCCACCTGGGTGATCAAGAAACTCCGCCGCCGCACCCCCACCCACACCCCCTCCCCCTGACCACCCCCGCGCCAGACCCAAGATCCGGGCAAGTTCGGGGATGTTGCTGCCTCAGCTGAGCCTGAGACAGCTACATCAGGGAAGTTGCCCGGATCTTGAGTGGGTCAGGGTGCTGCCGGATCGGCCGCTTGCTCTGCTTCACCTGGCGCACAGGGCCGGGGCGATCGCAGGCGTCGCGCCGAGCGGCGGCGACATGTTCGGCAGGAGCAGGGCTCGGTCAGGGGAGGGTGCGGAGGTGGGGAGAGACGGTGCGGGCGAAGGTGTTGTTGTTGGTGAGGTCCCAGTTGATGGACCAGGTCATCGCGCCACGCAGGCCGGGGTAGGTGCGTGGCGGGCGGAAGCTGCCGCAGTTGGTGCCCCGGGTCAGGCAGTCCAGCGCGGCGTTGACCACGCTGGGCGCGACGATGCCACCACCGGCCGCGCCGGGACCCGCCGGCAGGCCGAGCCCCACCTGGTCGGGCCGTAGCCCCGCCTCCAACTGGATGCAGGCCAGCGCGACGATGAAGTTGACCGTCCCCTGGGCGTACGCGGCGTTGTTGTCGCAGCCGAGCATCGCCCCGGAGTTGTAGAACTGGGTGTTCACCACGGTCAGGATGTCCTTGATGTCCAACGCCAGCTTGAAGTAGCTGCCCGCCGGGTTCTGCATGTCGATGGTCTGCGGCGCCATCGCGATGATCAGCCCGCTGCCCGCCTTCGCCCGCAGTGACCGCAGGGCCTGCGCCATGTACGTCGGGTTCAACCCGTTCTCCAGGTCGATGTCGACGCCGTCGAAGCCGTAGCGCTGGATCAGGGCGTACACGCTGTCGGCGAAGGCCACCGCGGACGCCGAGCTGTTGACCACGACCCGGCCGGTCTCGCCACCCACCGAGATGATCACCTTCTTGCCACGACTCTGGAGGGTCCGCACGTCGGCGGCGAAGTCGGCGTCGGTGTACCCGCCGAGCGCGGCGGACAGGCCGGGGTCGATGGCGAAGCCGACCGCGCCGGGCGTGCCGGTCGCGTCGGCGAAGGCCACCGCCACCAGGTCGTACTCGGTGGGTACGTCACGCAGCCGCAGCTCGACGGCCGGGTTGTCGAAGTTGTGCCAGTAGCCGGTCAGGATGTGCTTCGGCAGCCCACCGATCGGCGGCGGGGTGGTCGGCGGCGGGGTCGTCGGCGGCGCCGTGGTGGGTGGCGGCGTGGTCGGCGTGGTGCCGCCGGCGCAGGCCGCGCCATTGAGCTGGCAGTTCGCCGGCACGCCGGAACCGCTGCCGAGGAAGCCGAAGGAGACCGAGGCGCCGGGTGCGATGGTGCCGTTCCAGGAGCGGTTGGTGAAGGTGTACCGCTGGCCGCTGGAGGTCAGCAGCGCGTCCCAGTAGGTGCCGACCGTGGTGCCGGCGGGCAGGTCGAAGGCGAGACTCCAGCCGTTGACCGTGGTGCCGCCTCCATTGGTGATCGTGTATTTCCCTTCCCAGCCCGAGCCCCAGTCGGAGGTCTTGACGAAGCTCGCGGTGACCCCGGCGGCGTACGCGGCCGGCGCCAGCCCGACCACCCCGATCGCGGCGGCCATCGCGCCGATCACCGCCAGCACCAGCGTTCTGGACCGTTTCATGTGCCCCTCCAGCCCGGACAAAATTCATGGACGTCAACCTGGCGCCTATTATTAAGACTGTTAACTGTTTCTGTCCAGGGCCGGCCCGGGCGAATCGACACGGCCCCCTGTCCGCCAGCGGCGAGGCCAGGGGGCCGTGTCGTCACGCCTCAGCGGCGGAAGTGGAACCAGTTGACGTTGACGAAGTCGTTGGGCTGCCCGCTGGTGAAGGTGAGGTAGACGGTCTGTCGCCCGGTCACGCCGGAGACGTTGCCCGGCACCGACCGCCAGCTCTGCCAGCCACCGGTGTTGGCGATGGCGAAGCTGCCGATGGGGGCGCTGGTCGGGCTGCCCACCCGGACCTCCACCAGGCCGCTGACGCCGGACCCTGCGCCGGAGGCGACCCGGGCCACGAAGTCACGTGGCCCGCCGGAGCCGAACTCCACGTTGTCGAAACGGACCCAGTCGCCGTTGCGCAGTGCCCCGATGTTCTGCCCGCCCTCGGAACACGCTTCGACGATCACCCCGTTCTGGGCGTTGAAGGACTCGGCCTGAATGGTCGAGTACGCGTCCCGCGTCCCGCTCGGCGGCGGGGTGGTCGGCGGTGGCGTGGTGGGCGGCGGGTTGCTGCCCCCACCCCGGCTGTAGACCGCGACGTAGTCGACGAGCATCGGCCGGCCGGGCACGGTGGCCGAGGTCGGCGTGGCGCTGCCGGCGACCCCGTTCGGGAAGGCCCCGCCCATCGCCACGTTCAGCAGCAGGAAGTAACCGGCGTGGCTGGTCATCTGCGACCAGTACGGCTCACCGACCCGGCTCTGGCTGACCGTGTGGTAGAGCTGCCCGTCGACGTACCAGCGCAGTTGCTGCGGGCTGACCGATGCGTCCCACTCGAAGCGGTAGGTGTGGAAGGCCGACTGACAGGTGCTGCCGGGGCAGGCCCGGGAGGCGCCGATCCCGTTGAACTCGTCGCACGGGCCGCCCGGCGCGACGCCGCAGTGCAGCACACCCCAGACCGAGTTGAGCCCGTTGACGTTCTCCATCACATCGAACTCGCCGATGCCCGGCCAGTTCTGGTAGTTGCCCCGGTAGGGCGAACCGAGCGCCCAGAACGCCGGCCAGTACCCCGATGCGGCAGCACCGGTCACGTTGGGCATCTGGATGCGGCCCTCGATGGCCAGGATCCCGCCGGCCGGGGCCTTGAAGTTGCTGCGGACGGTTTCGATGCGCGCCGAGGTCCAGCGGCCGGAGCTGTCGCGCAGCGGGGTGATCCGCAGGTTGCCAGCGCCGTCGTGGCTGACGTTGGCGGTGCTGTTCGTGTACGTCTGGATCTCGCCGGTGCCCCAGTTGGGTGGTCCACCCGGATAGCTGGTGCCGGTGTCGATGATCCAGTTGCCGGCGGACGGGAGGGTGCCGGCGGCGCCGGTGAAGTCGTCGCTCCACACCAGGTTCCAGCCCGACGGGGGCGGCGGCACGGCGGCGTCCGCGGTCGTGCTGAGTCCGGCCAGGACGGTGGCGACGGCGGTGAGCAGGGTCAACGCCAGCGGCAGCCGGCGTCGCGCAGGCGGGGCGGCGGGTGCCGCCGGGGCAGTTGTCATGACGTGCCTCTCTGCGGGGACGGGTGAGAGAGCGCTCTCTCACGAGTTGTACGTTCCTCCCGCGCAGTTGTCAATATCGATCGATCCGGTCGGCCCGACGATCGCGCACACCCCGCCACACCCGGGCGGAGTTTCCCGGTGCCACCACAGGGGGTAATTGCCGGCCGACCCGGTGCGGAGGGACCGCCCGGGAGGAAGTGGACGGTGGTAGCGATGGTCAGGCAGGCGGCAACCGCCCCGCGTCCCCCGGTCGAGGCAACCGACCTGCTCACCGTGGGTGTCGAGGAGGAGTTCCTACTCGTCGACCCGGAGACCGGGGCCGCGGCGCCCGCGGTCGAGGCGGTGCTGGAGCAGGTCCCCGCCGATTTGCGGGGACAGGTCGAGCGGGAATTCCAGACCAGTCAGATCGAGATCGGCAGCCCACCCGGATTGGAACTCTCCTCGATCCGGCACTCTCTCGGCCTGCTCCGCGCCTCGCTGGCCGACGCCGCCGAACGGGCCGGCACCCGGTTGCTCGCGATCGGCACCGGTCCGATCGACGGGCCGGTGCCCCCGGTGGTCGACAAACCCCGCTTCGACCGGATGATCGCCCGGTTCCGGTTGCTGGTGCCCGGGCCGGGCAACAACGGCATGCATGTCCACGTCGGAGTGCCGGACCCCGACACGGGCGTACAGGTGCTCAACCATGTGCGGCCGTGGCTGCCGATCCTGCACGCGGTCACCGCCAACTCGCCGTTCTCAGGCGGGGTGGACACCGGCTACGCCAGCTGGCGATCGATCGAGTGGGAACGCTGGCCCTCGGTCGCGCCGACGCCCTACCTGGTCAACCACGAGCACTACCAACGACTGATCCGTCAGCTAATCGCCAGCGGCGTGATGCTCGACGAGGGGATGCTCTACTGGTACGCCCGGCTGTCGGCCAAGTACCCGACGGTGGAGCTACGCATCGGTGACGTCTGCCCGACCGTCGACGACGCGGTCCTGATCGCCGCACTGGTCCGTGGGCTGGTGGCGACCGCGCTCGACGACATCGCGGCCGGGCGGCCACCGCTGCCGACCGACCATCACCTGCTGGTCGGCGCGCACTGGCGGGCCGCCCACGACGGGTTGGAGGGAGAGGCGGTCGACCCGCCCAGCGGTGAGCTGCGGCCGGCCTGGGATCTGCTGCACCAACTCGTCGGACGCCTCGGTCCGGCACTTGAACGACACGGCGACCTCGCGGAGGTGACCAGCCTGCTGGAGGGGCTGCGCCGGCACGGCAGCGGGGCCGCACGGCAGCGTTCGGTGTACGCCCGGACCGGACGGTTGGAGGATGTGGTGGAGGACGTGGCACGCCAGACCCGGGGCGAGGACCCGGCCTGACGAGAGAGGTGATGCGTGGCGGAACGGTTGATCGTCGTCGGCGGGGACGCCGCCGGCATGTCGGCCGCCGCCCAGGCGCGCCGCCGCCGGGGCCCGGACGACCTGGAGATCGTCGTGTTCGAACGGGGGCACTTCACCTCGTACTCGGCCTGCGGGATCCCGTACTGGATCAGCGGCCTGGTCACCGACCGGGAGCAACTGGTGGCCCGGTCGCCCAAGGTGCACCGCGAGGAGTACGCCATCGACGTGCGGATCCGGCACGAGGTGGTCGAGATCGACCTGGTCCGCCGCGAGGTGGTCGCCCGTGACCTGGACGGCGGCGGTGAGGTCCGGGAACCGTTCGACACCCTGATGTACGCCGCCGGAGCGGTGCCGAAGAAGCCAGCCTGGGCGCACACCGACGCCGCCGGGGTGTTCGGGGTGCAGACCCTCGACGACGGTTCGGCGCTGCGCGGTTGGCTGGAGACCGAGCCGCGGCCCCGGCGGGCGGTGGTGGTCGGCGGCGGCTACATCGGCGTCGAGATGGCCGAGGCACTGGTCCGCCGCGGCCTGTCGGTCACCCTGGTCGAGCGCGACGAGCAGCCGATGTCGACCGTCGACCCCGACATGGCCCGGCTGGTCACCGACGCGATGCGCGGGCTGGGCGTGGACATCCGCACCGGCGTAAGGGTGACCGGCCTGGTGGAACGCGACGGCCGGGTCAGCGAGGTGGTCACCGACGACGGGCCGATCCCGGCCGACCTGGTGGTCCTCGGTCTCGGCGTACGCCCCAACACCGAGCTGGCCGCCGCCGCAGGCCTGCCGCTCGGGCCGACCGGCGGCATCCGGGTGGACCGCCAGATGCGGGTGTCCGAGGTGCCCGGGGTCTGGGCCGCCGGGGACTGCGTGGAGACCCTGCACAAGGTCAGCGGCATGCCGGTACACGTACCACTCGGCACCCACGCCAACAAGCAGGGCCGGGTCGCCGGCATCAACATCGGCGGGGGGTACGCCACCTTCGCCGGGGTGATCGGCACCGCGGTGACCAAGGTGTGCGACCTGGAGGTGGGACGCACCGGCCTGCGGGAGCGCGAGGCCAAGGCGTCCGGCTTCGAGTTCGTCTCGGTGATCGCCGAGTCGACGAACCGCGCCGGCTACTACCCCGGTGCCCGGCAGATGACGGTGAAGCTGATCGCCGAGCGGCCGAGCGGGCGGCTGCTCGGCGCCCAGATCGTCGGCTGGTCCGAGGCGGCGAAGCGGATCGACACCCTTGCCGTCGCGCTGTGGAACAAGATGACAGTGGATGACATGACTGCGCTCGACCTCGGCTACGCCCCGCCGTACGCCCCGGTCTGGGATCCGGTGCTGGTCGCCGCCCGCAAGGCCGTGGACGCGCTCGCCGGCTGACGGCTCCGGGGCCGGTTTCTGTCGGTGCCGGGGGTTAGCGTAGGCGCGCCGCCCGGTCAGGGCCGACGCCAACCCCTCGGAGGAATCCCCATGTCGCAGGAGACGACCTACCTCGAACTGTCCGAAATGGACGGTGCCGCGCACAAGTTCTACGAGGTGATGGTCGACGACGCCATGATGACCGTGCGCTTCGGGCGGATCGGCGACCAGGGGCAGGTGAAGACCACCGGCTACCCCGACAACGCGCGGGCCCGGGCCGCCGCGGCGAAGAAGATCGGCGAGAAGATCCGCAAGGGGTACGCCCCGGCGGTCCGCGGTGTACGCCAGAAGCGGGCCGTCTCCCGGCGGCAGATCGTCAGCACCCGCTCGACCGCCCGCACCGCCCCGGTCCTCTGGCGGTACGACTCCGGCGCACCGGCCTTCGGCATCTTCGTCGACGGGCGCACCTGCATGGTGGGCAACGAGCGCGGTGTGATCACCACCCTCGATCACGACGCCCGTGTGCTGGACCAGGTCCGGCTTCCCGACGGGGTCAAGTGCATCGTCGCCGACGACGCCTGGATCTACGCCGGCTGCGACGACGGCAACGTCTACGACCTGTCCGGCAAGATCCCCCGGGTGGCGTACGCGATCGTCCCCGACATCGACATCTACTGGCTCGACATCCACGACGGCGTGCTGGGTGTCTCCGACGCCGACGGCGGGGTCGCCGCCATCGACCACGAGGACGAGTTCCTCTGGCGTCGGGCCGGGCGCGGGCGGTCGGCCTGGATGGTGCGCTGCGACGCCGACGCCGTCTACCACGGCGACTCGACGGGGGTCAGCGGCTACGACTGGCGCACCGGCCGGGAGTTGTGGCACACCCGCACCGGCTCGGTGCTCTTCGGCTGGCAGGAACGCGACGCCGTGTTCGCCGGCACCGCCACCCGCGAGGTGGTACGCCTCGGCAAGGACGGCGGTTCGGCACTGCGCACCTACCGCGCCGACGCGCCGGTCTTCTCCTGCGCCACCGCCGCCGACGGCCGTTACGTCTTCGCCGGTGACAGCCAGTCGTCGATCTACTGCTTCGCCGCCGACGGCACCCGGCTGTGGAAGCTCGGCACCGGCTGCGGATCGGCCTACTCCATGCAGTACCACGACGAGCGCCTCTACGTGGTGACCACCAGCGGCCACCTGGCCTGCATCGACGCCAGCGAGCCCGCCATCCGGGCGGCGGAGGCGGGCAACGTGCCCGACGTGGTCGACGTGAAGGCCCCGGCCCGGCTGCCCGAACCAGCCGCCGTCACCGAGGTCGAGGTCGTCGGCGACACCGGTGACGGGGTCATCGTCGAGTGCGTCGAGCAGGGCGGTCGGCTGCGGGTGCACGTGCTGTCCGCCGGCTACCACCGGAACTGGTCGGTGCAGTTCCCCAAGGGCATCCGCCAGCCGGGCGTCCGCTACCTGGTCACCGAGGTCCGGGAGTCCGGCCGGGGCGGCTTCTACCGGGCGTACGGCGACATCCGCCGGCTCCGCTGATCACGGTTGTGGCCAGCGCTCGACCTCGGCCACCATGAGCCGGTGAGCGACGTGGTGCGCATCCCCGACGGGTTGACCTGGCTGCACGGCATGCCGGGCGGTCCGGAATGGCTGGCCGGGTTGCCGGGCCGGCTGGCCACCTGTGCGCGGCGCTGGTCGCTGCGGCTCGGGCCGCCCTTCGGGTACGCCTTCGCCTCCCTGGCGGTGCCGGCCGATCTGCCGGACGGCACCCGCGCGGTGCTCAAGGTGCAGTTCCCCGACACGGAGAGCGAGCACGAGGCGACGGCGCTGCGCCGCTGGGACGGCGACGGCGCCATCCGGCTGTTCGCCCACGACCCGGACCTGCGGGCACTGCTTGTGGAACGCTGCGACCCCGGCACGCCACTGCACGCGTTACCGCTCGACGCGGCGCTCGACGCGGTGGTGGCGCTGCTCCCCCGCCTCTGGGTACCGGCCGGTCAGCCGTTCACGTCGTTGACGGAGGCCGCCACCGGATGGGCGTCCCGGCTGCCGGTCAAGTGGGAACGGGCCGGGCGGCCGTTCGAACGGCGGCTGGTCGACGCCGCGCTCGACCTGCTCGGCGGGCTCACCGGCAGTCAGGCTGCGCAGGTCCTGGTCAACCAGGACCTGCATGCCGCCAACGTGCTGCGCGCCGGACGCGAGCCGTGGCTGGTGATCGACCCGAAGCCGCTGGTCGGCGAGCGGGAGTTCTCGGTGGTGCCGATGGTGCGCGGCACCGAGCTGGGCCACTCCCGCGCGGCCGTCCGCCACCGCCTGGACCGGCTCAGCGCCGAGCTGGGGCTGGACCGCGACCGGGTGCTGGGCTGGACGATCGGTCAGACGATGGCCTGGAGCATCGACGGCGACCGGGTCTTCACCGACCACGTCGAGGTGGTCCGCTGGCTCCTCGACTGAGACCGCCGTCACGGCGCGACCGCTCTTCCGCCTCGGCCGCGCTCCCGGAGGCGTCCTACGCCTGGCAGGTGGGGCACCAGTAGAGGTTGCGGGCGGTGATGGTGCCTCGGCTGATCGGGGTACCGCAGACGTGGCAGGGCTGGCCGGGGCGGCGGTAGACGTAGACCTCTCCCCCGTGCCGGTCGACTCGGGCCGGCCGCCCCATCGCCCCGGGCAGGTGCGCGGGGCGGACGGTGTCGATCCGACCGGTGGCGACCGCGAGCGTCATCAGCTCGACCAGGTCGGCCCAGAGCACCTGCCACCCGGTCGGGGTCAGCTCCCGCCCGGGCAGCCTCGGCGACAGACCGGCGCGAAACAACGCCTCCGTCACGAAGATCAGACCTGTGCCGGCCACCACCGTCTGGTCCAGCAACAGCGCCGCCAGTGGCGTCACGCTGCGCGAGATCCGCGCGTACGCCCGCTCCGGATCGGCGTCGTCGCGCAGCGGATCCGGTCCGAGTCGGGCCCGCAGCGCGGCCAC
Organism: Micromonospora sp. C51; assembly: GCF_018070435.1. Taxonomy (NCBI): domain Bacteria; kingdom Bacillati; phylum Actinomycetota; class Actinomycetes; order Micromonosporales; family Micromonosporaceae; genus Micromonospora; species Micromonospora sp. C51. The sequence goes on from NZ_JAGPXQ010000053.1 coordinate 35,033, forward strand.
CTCGGGCGGGCTGAGCAGTTCGCAGGCCGTCGGCCCACGCAGGTCGAGCCAGTGCCGGTCGCTGGTCAGCCGTAGGCGGATCTGCCCCACCGGCTCCGGCGGTTCACCATCGCCGTCAGTGACCTTCCCGTAGAGGCCGAGGTGCACGTGCAGCGCCAGCTCACCGGCGTAGTGGTGCAGCAGGTGCTTGCCGTACGCCTCGGTGGCCTCCAGCACCGTGCCGGAGATCCGGGCGGCACCGTCGGCGAAGCGCCCCTGCGGGCTGGCGGCGAGCACCTTGTCCCCCAGGAACAGCTCGGCGTGCCGGGCCGCCAGGCGATGAATGGTGTGTCCCTCTGGCACGACGCCAAGCGTAGCCAGCGGGCCGGTGAGCAGCGGTCGGGCCCGGCCTTGCCACGTCGTGACGGCCGGCAGGGGCGTGCCACGCGCCCCGAACCGGTCACTCGTCCCCGGGCAGCGCCGCTACTCGACGGTAAGGGACCGTCCTCGGCGTCTGGTTCAATTGCCGATCGGGCCGCCGGCACGGCGGGCACCACGTCGACTCGATGGGGGCGGGGTCATGACGGATCGGATACGCCGTGCGGTGGTGGTAGGCAACAGCGACGGGATCGGTCTGGCGTTCACCCGCAGACTGCTCGCCGACGGCTGGCGGGTCACCGGGCTGTCCCGGCGCGACAACGTCATCATCGTCCCCACGTACGCCCACCACACCGTCGATGTCACCGCGCCGGACTATCCGGACGTGCTGGGCAAGGCGATCGACGAACTCGGCGGGGTGGACCTGTGCGTCTACGCCGCCGGCATCGGCGAACCTTTGGATCCGGCCGACCTGGACGCGCAGACGCGCACCTTCGAGGTCAACCTGATGGGCGCGGTACGGACCACTGCCGTGGTGGTGCCGAGGATGCTCGCCACCGGCGACGGGCATCTGATCGGGATCTCCAGTCTCGCCGACCGGCTGGTCTCCGGTGAGGCGCCCGGCTACGCCGGCTCGAAGGCCGGACTGTCGTCGTACCTGACCGGTTTGTCGGCGGCGCTGCGCCGACACGGCGTGCACGTGACCACCGTGCGATTCGGATTCGTCGACACCAAGATGGCCAAGGCCTCGTTCCGACCGCTGATGATCCCGGTCGATGACGCCGTGGAAATCCTCGTGCGCTGCGTCCGCAAGCGTCCCGTCCAGGTCTCCCGGCCTCGCCGCCTGGCCCTCCTCACCGCAGCCCTGGCCCCCCTGATCCGCCCCCACTAACACCCACCCCACCCCCACCCCCACGCCCTCGCCCACGCCCACACCCTCGTCGATCATGCAGTTGTGGTCGTTGATATGTCCCTATTGACATGCTTTCGCCACTGCCACAACTG
>NZ_JAGPXQ010000054.1:0-35972 GCF_018070435.1 Micromonospora sp. C51
GGGTGGGGGTGTGGGGGTTATGGTCTGGATCGATCCAGTTGCTGGATCGATCCAGAACGGAGAGTGCGGATGAAGCCGACCTTGCGGGCCGTGGCCGAGGCTGTCGGTGTCTCGCGCAGCACTGTCTCCAACGCCTACGGCCGCCCGGACCAGCTCTCACCGCAGTTGCGCCAGCGCATCCTGGAGACCGCGCGGGAGATGGGTTACCCGGGGCCCGACCCGACCGCGCGCTCGTTGCGGCGGGGATTCGTCGGTGCCATCGGGGTGCTGTTCACCTCCCGGCTGTCGTACGCGTTCACCGACCCCTTCGCCGTCCGGTTCCTGACCGGCGTCGCCGAGGCGGCCGAACGCCACGACAGCAACCTGCTGCTGATACCGCTGCCCGACGACGCGGCCGGCGCGCGTACGGCGGTGGAGAACGCCGCCGTCGACGGGTTCTGCGTCTACTGTGCCGGTGACGAGGAGGGCATCCTCGACACGATCCGCGGCCGTGGCCTGCCCTTCGTCACCACCTCCTCGCGGCCTCGCGCCGGGGACCTCTGGGTCGGCATCGACGAGCGGTCCGCCGCCCGGTCCGCTGCGGCACACCTGACCGCGCTCGGTCACCGCCGGGTCGCCCTGCTCGGCGACGACGTACTGCCCGGCGCACCGGCCGGGCCGCTGCGGGTTGCCGACGTGGCCGATGTGCCGCACCCCACCACCCGGGACCGGTTGGCGGGCTTCGCCGAGGCGTTCGCGGCGGTCGGGGTCGCCTGGCCCGACCTGACCGTGCTCTCCGCGACCGACAACACCCGCGCCGCGGGTGCCGCCGCCACCAGTGCGCTGATGCACCTGCCCGAACCGCCCACCGCGGTGCTGGCCTGCTCCGACGTGCTCGCCCTCGGTGCGCTCGACGTCCTGCGCGCCGACGGCGAGCGGGGGCGGCGCGTCTCCGTGACCGGCTTCGACGACATCGCCGAGGCCGCCCCGGCCGGCCTGACCACCATCCGCCAGCCCGGCGAGGCGAAGGGCCGAAGCGCCGCCACGCTGCTGCTCGACCCGCCCACCGACGCCGCCGCGCGCCAGATCCTGCTGTCCACCACGCTCGTCGTCCGGAGCAGCTCCGGACCTGCCCCGAGGAGTTGACCATGGAACAGCCCACCGGCTTCGTCATGGCCGTCGACGCGGTCACCCGTCATGTCCTGTCCGCCCGGCCGGACGCACCGGTCCGACCCGACGTACCCCGGCCGGCGCGGCTGGTGGTCACCCGCCGGCTCGCCGCCGGGGCGCTGCGCCGACTCGCCGACCACATCCAGCCGCGTCCGGTGCCCGCCCCGCCCGCCTGCCGCACCTGAGGCAGGTGTCGACGCCCCTGGCCCCACCAGCCCCAGGGGCGTCGACGCCCGTCGGAGGACGGCTACCGCGTCTGCGGCGACCTGGTTCGCTTGCCGCACGGCCGGTCCGCCGTCCGGGTGGGTGGTGCGCCGGGCGGTGCAGCAGGCAGACTGGAGGCCCATGTCGCCGTTCACCCCCAGCCTGCGGTTGCACGACCGCTACGTGCTGCACGATCGCATCGGCCTCGGCGGAATGTCCGAGGTGTGGCGCGCCGACGACGAGGTCCTGGGCCGGTCGGTCGCGGTGAAGGTCCTTGCCGGGACGTTCGCCGTCGACCCGGACCTGCGGGCCACCCTCCGGCGGGAGGCCCGTGCCGCGGCACGCCTGGCCCACCCGCACGTCACCCAGGTGTACGACTACGGTGAGGCGGCTCTGGCCGACGGCAACGTCGTGCCGTACCTGGTGATGGAGTTGGTCGACGGGCGGAATCTCGCCGACCGGCTGGCCGACGGGCCGCTGCCCTGGCGGCCGGCCCTGCGGATGGCGGCGGAGGTGGCCGCCGCCCTGGCCGCCGCGCACCGCCTGGGCGTGGTGCACCGCGACATCAAGCCGGGCAACGTCATGCTCACCGACAACGGTGCCAAGGTGCTCGACTTCGGTATCGCCGCGCTCGCTGGTGCGCCGTCGCCCGGCGCCCGCCCGGCGGGTGGCGCCCTGATGGGTACGCCCGCCTACCTCGCGCCGGAACGGTTGAGCGCCGACCCGCCCCATCCGGCCAGCGACGTGTACGCCCTCGGTGCGCTGCTGTACCGCACCCTCACCGGTGACGTCCCGCTGCCCGTGCGCAGCTGGCCGGATGCGGTCAGGGTGCACGCCAACCGTCCGGCCGTCGCACCCCTGCGGGTGCCGGGCCTGCCGGCCGACCTCGCCGAGCTGGTGCTGGCCTGCCTCGACCCCGATCCGGAACGACGCCCCACGGCCGGCCGACTGGCCACCCGGTTCCGCGCCGCCGCCACCGGACTGGCGGCGGCCACGGTCGACGCACCGGCCACCGGCGGGCAGCAGACGCCGGAGACCCGGCCGGTGCGTCACCATCCACCGACCCTGATCGAGCCGACCGCCCGCCCCGAGACCGTGTCCGGGGTCGCACCACGATCCGCGACGCGCGGAGCACTGCCTGGCCGTGGCCGACCCCGGCCGGCACCCGGACGGCCGCCGGGCCGGCGGGGGCACAGCGGCCCGCCGGCGGGCGCGCTGCTCACCTTCGCGTTGGTCCTGCTGCTGGGTCTGGGCGCGGCGCTCGTCCTCGGCGACTGGAGCGACGGGCAGCAGACGGCCAGTCCCACCGCGCCGCCGGCCGCCCCGCCGACCTCCTCCCCGCCCACCTCACCACGACCCGCCGCCAGCTCGCCGGCCGGCCGGCCGGAGCCGGTGAGCCTGGGGCGGGCGGCGGTCGAACTCATCGCGTTGCTCACCGAGGCACAGCTCACCGGAGAGATCGACCGTAAGGCCGCTGACCGGCTGCGTAAGGAGTTGACCGAGCTGGCCGGGGGCGGGCCGAAGGAGCAGGAGAAGCAACTGGAGAAGCTGCGGGAGCGTCTGGACGACGAGGTGGACCGCGGCCGACTCCCCGCTGACTTCGCCGACGACGTGGACGACGTGCTGGAGCGGCTCGAGGCGAACCTGCCGGAGGGCTGACCCCGTCCGGCGTCGCCCGGCACCGCCGCTCAGCCAGGTTCAGGCCAGGGTCGTCCGTACGAACTCGTCCGGAGCGGTCCCGGCGCGGGCGAGGACCGAACCGTCCGGCGCCCAGATCGCCGACCGTCCGGCCGTCTCGGTGTAGCCGCCACCGGTGGCGCCGGCGAAGCTGGCCACCGCGACCACGACCCGGTGGGTGGTGCAGATCCGCGATGCCCGTTGGTCCGGCACGTGCGCCTCGGCTGCGGCGTCGACGATCGAGGCCGCGTACACGTCGACGCCGGCGGCGCAGGTGCGTGCCGCGTGTTCCGCGACTCCGGTGTCCTTGCAGATCGCCAGGCCGATTCGCCAGCCCTCGACGTCCAGCACGGCCGGTGCCGGTCCGGGGCGGAACCGGCGGGCCTCGGCCTCCCCGAGCCACATCTTGCGGTACGCCACCCGTGCCCCGCTGCCGTCCACGGCGAGGGTGGCGATGTGCTCTCCGGCCACCGGTGCGCCGACCAGCGCGAGCGCCCCGGTGGCCGCGCACGCGGCGACCAGCGGCGCGAGCCGGGGGTCCGACGGGTCGACCGGCGCGGCGTCGAGTTCGTAACCGGTCAGCGACAACTCCGGGAAGATCACCACCCGGGCGGCGGCGGTACGGACCGTCGCCGCGTGCGCCGCCACGTTGGTGTCGATGTCGTACGACACGCACCGGGGCTGGGCGACGGCGATGGCCAGCGAAGGGCGCGACACCTGCGCAGCTTAGGCTCCGCACTCAGGAAAGTCGACGCCGGTGCAGCGACTCTCAGCTGAGGTTCGTAGCGTGTGGGACATGATGCATGTCCGGTACGCCTCGCCCTCGGTCGTCGGCCAGTCCGCACCACCCGAGGACGGCCTGGTTGGTTTCGTCACCGACCTGGTGGAGCGGCTCGGCGGCCCAGGTGCGGGGCTGGCCGTGGCGCTGGAGAATCTGTTCCCCCCGATTCCCAGCGAGGTGATCCTGCCGCTCGCCGGATTCGTCGCGGCGCAGGGCCGGATGAGTGTCGTCGGGGCGATTTTCTGGACGACACTCGGTTCGCTGCTCGGTGCCCTCGCGCTCTACTGGGTCGGAGCCGCGCTGGGTCGGGAGCGGACGCGGGCCATCGCGGCGAAGCTGCCGCTGGTGAAGCTGAGCGACATCGACCGGACCGAGGAGTGGTTCCTGCGGCACGGCGTGAAAGCCGTCTTCTTCGGACGGATGATCCCGATTTTCCGAAGCATGATCTCCATTCCGGCCGGGGTGGAACGCATGCCGCTGCTCACCTTCGCGGTCTACACCACGTTGGGCAGTCTGATCTGGAACACCACCTTCGTGATGGCCGGCTTCCTGCTCGGCGACAACTGGCACCTGGTCGAGGGGTACGCCGGCATCCTGCAGAACCTGGTCATCGTCGCCGTGGCGCTGGGCATCGTCTGGTTCGTCGTCACCCGCCTGCGCCGCTCGCGCCGAGCCGGCGGCCTGCGGTCCAACGAGAGCGGCGCCGGCCTGACCGACGCGACGCCGGCCGGGGTGCCGGATCCTGACGGGCGGGGCACCATCTACCGCAGCGTCTGGTCGGACGGCCACCAACCGGCCGACCAGGAACCTTGGCGCTGATTCCTGCCCGGCCGGTGCGGATGACCCGTCCGCCCGACTGGCTCCGGACGTGTCGGCTGTATCAGGGAGGTGCTGATGAGTGGATCGGACTGGGTCGACGAGGTCGGTGGTGAAACTGCCCGGCGGGGTGCGGACGCGGGGTCGGCGGATCGGTGACCCGGCCACACCGGCCGAGGATGCGATCGACTGGGTACGCGCCGCCTACCGTCCTGGTGCGGTGGAAACGCCCTGGCAGCGGCGCTGGCTGCGCCGGCTGTCCGCGTCCTAGCGGGTCCGGTGGTGGGGCGCGGTGGTCAGGCGGCGACGTAGTCGCGCAGATGGCGGGCGGTGAGCGTATCGCCGTGCGCCACCAGGTCGGCCGGGGTGCCGGTGAACACGATCCGGCCGCCGTCGTGACCGGCGCCCGGTCCGAGGTCGATCAGCCAGTCCGCGTGGGCCATCACCGCCTGGTGGTGCTCGATGACGATTACCGTGTTGCCGGCGTCGACGAGCCGGTCGAGCAGCGCGAGCAGCTGGTCGACATCGGCCAGGTGCAGTCCCGTGGTCGGCTCGTCCAGCACATAGGTGCCGGCCCTGTCGGCCATGTGGATGGCCAGCTTGAGCCGTTGTCGTTCGCCACCGGAGAGCGTGGTCAGTGGCTGGCCGAGGGTGAGGTAGCTCAGCCCCACGTCGGCCATCCGGTCCAGGATGACCCGGGCTGGGCCGCTGGGGAAGAAGTCCCGGGCCTCGGCCACCGACATGCCGAGCACCTCGCTGATGTTGCGCCCGCGCAGCCGGTAGGTGAGCACCTCGTCGGTGAACCGGCGACCCTCGCACTGCTCGCAGACGGAGGCGACGCCGGCCATCATCGCCAGGTCGGTGTAGACCAGCCCGATGCCCTTGCAGGTGGGGCAGGCCCCCTCGGAGTTGGCGCTGAACAGGGCGGCCTTGACCCCGTTGGCCCTGGCGAAGGCGGTACGTACGGGGTCGAGCAGACCGGTGTAGGTGGCCGGGTTGCTGCGCCGGGAGCCACGGATCGGCGCCTGGTCGACGACCACCACATCGTCGCGGCCGTGCAGTGAGCCGTGCACCAGGGAACTCTTGCCGGAGCCGGCCACCCCGGTCACCACGGTCAGTACGCCGAGCGGGACGTCCACGCTGACGTCCCGCAGGTTGTGCAGGTCGGCGTGCCGGATCGCGAGGTGCCCCCGAGGCGTACGGGCCGGTTTCCGTAGCCGTACCCGGTGGTCCAGGTGCCGGCCGGTGAGCGTGTCCGAGCGGCGCAGACCGGCCACGTCGCCGGTGTAGCAGATGCGGCCACCGGCGGTGCCCGCACCGGGACCGAGATCGACCACATGGTCGGCCACCGCGATGGTCTCCGGTTTGTGCTCGACCACGAGCACCGTGTTGCCCTTGTCCCGCAGCCGCAGCAGCAGGTCGTTCATCCGGGCGATGTCGTGCGGGTGCAGGCCGACGGTGGGTTCGTCGAAGACGTACGTGATGTCGGAGAGGCTGGAACCGAGGTGCCGGACCATCTTGACCCGCTGCGCCTCACCACCGGAGAGGGTGGCCGACTCCCGGTCGAGGCTGAGGTACCCGAGGCCGATCTCGACAAGCGAGTCCAGCAGTTCCCGAAGGTTGACGGTCAACGGGGCGACCGACGGGTCGTCGATTTCCCGGATGAACCCGGCCAGGTCGCTGATCTGCATGGCGGCGCACTCGGCGATGTTGCGGCCGGCGATGCGGCAGGACAGCGCCGCCGCGTTGAGTCGGGTGCCGCCGCAGTCGGCGCAGGTGGTGAAGGTGACCGCCCGGTCGACGAAGGCCCGGATGTGCGGCTGCATGGACTCCCGGTCCTTGGCGAGGTAGAGCCGACGCACCTTGACGACCAGACCCTCGTAGGTCAGGTTCGTGCCGCCTACCTTGATCTTCGTGGCGGGCTTGTGCAGGAAGTCCTCCCACTGCTGCGACGTGAAGTCCTGGAGCTTGACGTCCGGGTCGAACAGCCCGGAGCCGACGATGGTTTGCCAGTACCACGTGTCGACGGCGAAGTTCGGCACGGTGATCGCGCCGTCGTTGAGCGACTTCTCCACGTCGACCAGTTCGTTGACGTCGAGATCGGAGACCCGGCCCAGGCCCTCGCAGCTGGGGCACATTCCCTCGGCCAGGTTGAAGCTGAAGGCGCCGGCACCGCCGACGTGCGGGTCGCCCAGCCGGCTGAACACGATGCGCAGCATGGCGTACGCGTCGGTGGCGGTGCCGACCGTGGAGCGTGAGTTGGCACCCATCCGCTCCTGGTCGACCACGATGGCCGGGGTGAGATTGCGCAGCGAATCCACGTCGGGCCGGGAGAGGCTCGGCATGAACGACTGGAGGAAGGCGCTGTAGGTCTCGTTGATCAGCCGCTGGGACTCGGCGGCGATGGTGCCGAAGACCAGCGAGGACTTGCCGGACCCGGAGACGCCGGTGAAGACGGTCAGCCGGCGCTTGGGGATGTCGACCGAGACGTCATCGAGGTTGTTCTCCCGGGCCCCGCGTACCTCGATGACGTCGTGGCTGTCGGCGGCGGACCGTGCTGGCTGCTGCATGCGAACCCTTTGCGAGATCGTGGACGGACTCCCGCCCGGGAACTGGCTTCCGATTGGCCTGGCCAGATTCAATTGTCACATTGATGTGCTCGTGGAGACTTTTGCGACGTTTAGAGCGCTCGGAGGGTCCGGTAGGTGGCGAGAAGTCTCAAACGGACGTGAGAGGCTAGGCTGAACCGGTGGTGGTTCGTCGGGTCAGCGGCCGGCTGCGCGCGGTGGATCTCGCCGCGACGGCGGGCGTTTCCGTTCAGCAGGTGCGCAACTACGTCGACCTCGGCGTGCTGCCTCGGGTGGAGCGCACCCCGAGCGGCTACCGGATCTTCACCGACGCGCACGCGCGGGCTCTGACGGTGGCCCGCGCGGTGGCCGACGGACACGGCTGGACGCGTACCCGCGAGATCATGGCGGCGGTCCACCGGGGTGACCTGCCGACGGCGCTGGCGTCGTTGGACGCCGGCCACGCCGAGCTGGACCGCGAACGGGCCGAGATCCGGATGGTGCTCGGCGCATTCGAGACCGTGGTGACAAGTGCGCGCCAGCACACCGTGCCACGCCGGGCGGTACGGGTCGGCGTCGTCGCCGACCTGGTCGGGGTCCGCACCTCGCAACTGCGCTCGTGGGAGGCTCGCGGCCTGCTGCGTCCGGCTCGCGAGGCGGGCACCGGTTATCGGGTGTACGACGAGGCCGAGCAGCGTGCCGCACAGGTGGTGGCGCTGCTGCGCCGGGGCGCGTACCCATTCGAGATCATCACGGCGGTGCTCGCCGAGATGCGTATTACAGGTAGCCCGCAGCGGGTCCGTGCTGAGCTGGCGCGCCGCGAGCAGGAGTTGCACCGCCGCAGCCGGCGACGGCTGGCCGCCTCAGCGACCCTGCACGACTATCTGTGCCACCTGGCCGGCTGACACCGCTGGGGCAGGCACATGGACCGAAGGCGGTGATGTCACTCAGACATGAAAACGTCTGAGTGACATCACCGCCTCAAGGCAATCCTCTGATGGCAGCGGGCCGGGCGTTGCGGTCCAACGTGGTGTTCGACGACGGGCCACTCGTGTCACCACCCGCCCGTCTCGGGCAGATCAGGTGGTCAGCCCGCCGAGCAGGGCCGGGCCAGGTTCACCAGATCGGCAGGCCGGTTGCCGTCGACCCGGCCGATCGCCGTCGCGATGCGGTTGATCGCCGCGACGCGCCGGTCCTCCAGCGGGCCGATGATGGCGTTGCGCACGAAGTTCGGCCCGCCCTGCGGGTTGGCCGCCTGCCGGCCGAGGCGGGCGTTGGCGTCAGCGATCTGGCTCTCCAGGTTGGCGAGTTCGCGCTGCACCTCCGCCGCGGCCTGAGCCGGCACGGCCGGGAGCCGGTCGGCCACCGTCGGGCAGCTCACCCGCTGCGCCACGCCGGCTCCCGCGTTGCCGTTACCGGTGTTCCCGTTGCCTGCATTGCCGTTTCCGGCATTGCCGTTTCCGGCATTGCCGTTGCCCGCGTTGCCGTTTCCGGCGTTGCCATTGACAGCGCTGGGCACCCCTGCGGCGTTGAGTCCGCAGGTGGCGAGGCTGGCGAGATCGGGGCGCTGTCCGCCGACGCGGTTGATGGTGATGCCGATGCGATCGAGGGCAGCGGTTCGTTTGCTGGCCAGCGGGCCGAGGATGGCGTTCTGAATGAAGTTGGGGCCGCCCTGGGGGTTGGCGGCCTGCTGCGCGAGGCGGGCGTTCGCCTCGGCGATCTGCTTGTCGAGGTTGGCCAGTTCCTGTTCGACTCCGGCAACGGCGGCGGCGGGCACGTTGGACAGCTTGTCCCGTACCGTCGGGCAGTTTGCCGTCTGCGGCGCAGCGCCGTCGTTGGCGGAGGCCAGCGTCAGACCGCCTCCCAGGAGCACCACCGCCAGGACACCGACGCCGCCGAGCTTCACGGCAGCGTGCTTGCGGTGCTGCTGCGTACGCCTGACCATGCTTACTCTCCTCATGATTGACCGCCCGACGGGTCGGCCCGTCGGCTGGTGCGCAATGGGGTGCCCGGAAAGACGATCGGCTACGGCGGCCGGCCCCGCCCCGCATGCCGAGGACCCTCACGGGTGACGTCGGACCGAGCTGCGGGAGCGCTCCCGTCGCAGGTCCGGGCGTTTCATGTGTTCGGTCGTGGATACGGGGGGTGCGAGCGATCGGTTCAACACTTCCCAGCGAGGATCGCGGCCCTCCGCGCGTCCCGAACCGGCCGGGCGGGGTGGGCGGCACCGAAGATCCTGCCGTTAGTCTGCGTGTTCATGAGAATCCGGGACCTCGCCGCCGGCTGCGCCGCCCTCGTCGCCGTGACGATTCCCGCGACTCCCGGTGTTGTGGCGATCACCGCCGGTTCCGGATCGCTGGCATCGGTTGCTCTACCGGCCGCTGCCGTCACGCCGCCACCCGCGCCGGGGCCCGCCGCCCCGACGGCAGTGCCCTGCCCGAAGGCGGTGGCGCCGAAGGTGATCCGGTCCCCGAGACCGACGACGCCGCCGCCCGTTCCGGAACACCGGGTGGTCGGCGGCGATGCGCTCGCCACCCCTGGACTGATCGTGCCGCCCGGCGCGGCGGCCCCGCCCAAGGTGACGGCGACCTCGTGGCTGGTGGCCGACCTGGACACCGGTGAGGTGCTGGGTGGCTGCGGTCCACACGAGTACGCGACCCCGGCCAGCGTGCAGAAGCTGCTGCTGGCCGCGACCATGCTGCCGAGACTTGATCCGGCCGAGGTTGTCACTGTCACCAAGGAGGATCTGGACATCGCCCCCGGCAGCTCGGCCGTTGGACTGTTGCCGGGCGGCCGGTACCGGGTGGAGACCCTCTGGCTGGGGTTGCTGCTGCAATCCGGAAACGAGGCGGCGAACGCGCTGGCCCGCCTCGGCGGTGGCGCCGACGGCGTGGCCGGTGGGGTGCGGGCGATGAACGAGCAGGCCCGCCAGCTCGGCGCCTGGCAGACCCGTGCGGTCACCCCGTCCGGGCTGGACGCTCCCGGCCAGTTCACCAGCGCGTACGACCTGGCCCTGATCGCCCGGGTCTGCTTCGCCGATCCGGCCTTCCGGCGGTACGTGCTCACGGAGCGCACCCGCATTCCGGCGCAGAAGAGGTTGCGGGGCAAGGGCTTCGAGATCCAGAACGAGAACCAACTGGTGTACCGCTATCCCGGTGCGCTCGGCGGCAAGACCGGCTTCACCGACTACGCCCGGCACACCTACGTGGGCGCGGCCGAGCGGAACGGTCGCCGGCTGGTCGTGACGCTGCTCGGTGCCGAGCCGCGACCGCAACGTGGCTGGGAGCAGGGTGCCGCGCTGCTCGACTGGGGCTTCGCGCTGCCCCGGCCGGCCAGTGTCGGCCGGCTGGTGGAGCCGGGGGAGTTGGTCGCTGAACCGTCACCGGCTTCGCCTCAGCCAGCCGACCCGTCCCCGCTGGCCGGCACCGCTCAGCCGGCAGGCACCGCCTCGGTCGACGACGGGCCGGGCGCCGGAATGTTCGTGGCGCTGGCCGTCGGAGCGCTCGCGGTGACCCTGGCAATCCTCGCCACCCGACGACTTCCCAGGGCCCCCATCCCCGACCCTCGCCCCACCGGCCCAGATCCGTCCCCCACCGCGCCAACCTCGACCTCCCGCCGCCCCTGACCGTGCCCCCGCCGAACAGCTCGGCGGGTGACCTGCCCACGCGGGGGCCGTGCGGGCCCAGGAGCCGGCTGGGGTGGGTGCTGGTCGATTCGCGGGACTCGTCGGAATTCACCCGATAGTGTCGCTAATTGTGAGAGCTTCCGCACTTACCGCGGCGGTGGCTGCCGCGCTGCTGGCGACGCCACTGGTGCCCGTGGTCGACGCCCACGCGGCAGCGCCGGTTCCGTGTCCGCGCTCGGCGCCGCCAGCTCCCGGTCCCACCCCTTCGGTGACGCCCTCCCCGGACCCGGTGCAGCGGGCCGTCGGCGGCCCTCGGCTGGCCACGTCCGGTCTGGTGGTGCCCCCGGGCGTACCGAAACCGCCGAAGGTGGCCGCCACCTCGTGGCTGGTGGCCGACCTGGACACCGGTGAGGTGCTGGGTGGCTGCGGTCCACACGAGTACGCGACCCCGGCCAGCGTGCAGAAGCTGCTGCTGGCCGCGACCATGCTGCCGAGGCTTGATCCGGCCGACGTCGTCACCATCACCTCAGGTGATCTCGACATCGAACCGGGAAGTTCCGCGGTCGGGTTGGTGGCGGGCGGCCGGTACCGGGTGGAGACGCTCTGGCCGGGGTTGCTGCTGCGCTCGGGAAACGAGGTGGCGAACGCGCTGGCCCGTCTCGGCGGAGGCGCGGACGGCATGGCTGGCGGGCTGCGGGCGATGAATGAGCAGGCGAGCCTGCTCGGCGCGTACCAGACCCACGCGGCGACCCCCTCCGGGCTGGACGGTCCCGGGCAGTTCACCAGCGCGTACGACCTGGCTCTGATCACCCGGGCCTGCTTCGCCGACGCACGTTTCCGGCGGTACGTGGCCACTCGGGAGGCGACCATCCCGGCCCAGCCGAGACAGCGCGCCAAGGGATTCACCATCGACAACGACAACCAGCTGCTCTACCACTATCCCGGCGCGTTGGGGGGCAAGACCGGCTACACGGACCTGGCCCGACACACCTACGTCGGGATGGCCGAGCGGGGCGGACGTCGACTCGTGGTGACGTTGCTGGGTGCGGACGTGGTCGACAAGCGGGGCTGGCAACAGGGCGCGGCCCTGCTCGACTGGGGATTCGAGTTGCCTCCGGCGGCCTCGGTGGGAGTGCTGGTGAGCCCGGGTGCGGCCACCGCCTCGGCCCCACCGGCCGCCGTACCCCCGCAGGCGTTGCCCGGCGGCGCGTCCGGGGCGGAGACATCGCGGTCGGCGACCCTGGCTGGTCGCCTACGGTCGGTTTCCCTGATCGGCCTCGCCGTCGGAGTGACGCTGCTCGCGGGCGGTCTGGTCGGCCGTCGCAGGTGGCGGCACCGTACCGCCGGGGGGACGGGACGGCCGACGCGCACCCCGTGAGCGCGGCGGTGACCACGGCGGCCCGGGAGCGCGGACGGCCTGGCGGCGGCGACCGGCACCGTCGGCCGGCAGTCGGTCGACGGTGGCTGGTGGGAACTGTCGCCGGTGCTGTCCTGGTCGCGGTCGGATGTGGACGCGACGAACCCCGCCCCCCATCCTCGCCGCCGGCACCGTCGGGGCCGGGATTCGTGGTGCTGTCCGATGTCGACCATCGCATCCTCACCGACATCCGGTACGCCACGGCGTACAACTTCGTCGGTCGCCGCGTCGACGGCTACCAGGAACCCCTCTGCCTGCTCACCAAGCGCGCCGCGGAGGCGCTGCGCCGGGTGCAGGACGCGGCGCTCGCCGTCGGGCGCAGCCTGAAGGTGTACGACTGCTACCGCCCGCAGCGGGCCACCGAGGACTTCCTGGACTGGGCCGGCCAGCCGGGGCAGGACGCCATGAAGGCCGAGTTCTACCCTCGGGTGACCAAGGCTGAGCTGGTGGATCGCGGCTATCTCGGCGCACCCAGCGCACACAGCCGGGGCAGCACCGTCGACCTCACCCTGGTCGACGTGCCGCCGCCCGAGCAGGCCCGCTTCGCACCAGGTCGACCGCTGGTGGCCTGCACCGTCCCACGTGCGCAGCGCTTCCCCGACAACAGCGTCGACATGGGTACCGGCTTCGACTGCTTCGACCCGCTGTCGCACACCGACTCGGACCGCGTCGGCCCCACCGCCCGGGAGAACCGGCGACAGCTACGGCAACTGATGACCGAGGGTGGTTTCGTCGGCTACGACCGGGAGTGGTGGCACTTCCGCTACCGCGACGAACCCTGGCCCGACACCTACTTCGACCTGCCGGTGACCCGTTCCTCAGCCGGCTGACGCCCCCAAGGCCGCCGCAAGCGACGGAACGCAGTGGTCATCATCCGAGATCTTGGACATTTCCCGTTAGCGCGAAACGGGAAATGTCCAAGATCTCGTATGGATGGTGCGTGGTGGGGTGAGAGGGCGGGACAGCGGCCGGCACCACTGTGTGGCGCGGCGAGGTGTGGGTTGCGCTCATGTCGGCGGTGACGCAGGTCACGCTAGCGTCGCCGTACGCCGACACCACCGCCGGCGCTCACCGGACCCCAGGGAGCGTCATGATCAGACCAGTCTCGCGGCTGCTCGCCGCCGCCGTCGCGGCCCTGCTGCTCGCCCCGGTGGCGCCCGCCCACGCCGCCGACACCCCGCACACCAAGAGTCCCGTGTCCGGAAGCCTGTCCACGTACCGCATCTCGGGTGTGTACGTCGCCGGCGTCTCCTCCGGCGCCTACCTGGCGGGCCAACTCCAGGTGGCCTACTCGAAGCGGATCAGGGGAGCGGCGCTGTTCGCCGCCGGCCCCTACTACTGCGCGCAGAACAACGTCGCGCAGGCGCTGTACGGCTGCGGCGACAACATCTACCCGACGTATCTGAGCGCGTTGCAGGCGTACACCCGGACCTGGGCCGGATACGGCTGGGTCGACCCGGTCAGCGGCCTGTCCGGCGAGCCGGTCTACGTCTTCCATGGTGGATCCGACGGCACCGTGAAGCGGTCGGTCAGTGACGACCTGGTCCGCTATCAGCAGCACTTCGGTGCCAGCGTCCAGTACGACAGCGGCTCGGCCGCCGGCCATGGCTGGGTCACGCCCTACGGCACGGTGGGCTGCACGGCCACGGCCGCGCCGTACCTCAACGACTGCGGCACCGACCCGCAGCACACCTTCCTGCGCAAACTCTTCGGATCGGTCCAGCCGCCCAACACCGGGCCGCTCGGTGGCACGCTCGTGCGGTTCAGCCAGCACAGCTTCGCGCCGGGTGGCTGGGCCAACGGCCTGAGCATGGACGCCAACGGTTTCGCCTACGTCCCGTCGTCCTGTGCCTCGGGAGCGAGCTGCCGGCTGCTGGTGGCGCTGCACGGTTGCCTCCAGGGTCACAGCCGGGTCGGCACCGCCTTCGTGGACCGGGCCAACCTCAACCAGTACGCCGACACCAACGCCACGATCGTGTTGTACCCACAGGCCATCACCGTGCCCAGCAACCCGAACGGATGCTGGGACTGGTGGGGCTATCTCGGTGCCACCAACTACCCGATCAAGGGCGGCGCCCAGGTGGAGACGGTGATGAACATGGTGCGCCGGCTGGGCGGCTGAGCGCGGCCTCCGTCGCCCCGTAGGCTGTCGCCCATGATTGCCGTACGTCAGCGCACCGCCGACGGACGGTGGGTGGCCGAGCCGGCCCTGGTGTCCGCACCGGGGCCGGCCGCACGATGAGTGGTACGCCTGTGCCGGCTCCGCGAGGCGGACAGGCGCGTACCACCAGGTTGTTCGCCTGCTGCGCCCGACTCGCCGCGTCCCGCTCATTCGAGATCGCCATCGTCGTGGTGATCCTCGCCAACGGCATCGTCCTCGGCCTGGAGACGTACCCCGATCTGGGGCCGGCGGGCATCGCGTTGCGCGCCTTGGAATGGGGCTTCCGGACGGTCTTCGTCGCCGAGATCACCATTCGGATCCTGGCGTACGGTCGGTGCCCGCAGGACTTCTTCCGGCACGGCTGGAACGTCTTCGACTTCCTGGTGATCGCCGCGATCTTCATCCCCGGCCTGCACGGCGACTCGGCGCTGCTACGGGTGGTCCGGGTGCTGCGGATCGTCCGACTGGTACGGTTCTCACCCGGGCTGCGCACGATCGTCTCCGCGTTGTGGCGCAGCCTGCCCGGCATCGGCGGCTTCTTCGCGCTGGCCGTGGTGACGCTCTACGTGTACGGCATGGCCGGCTGGCTGATTTTCGGCGAGGTCTATCCGGAGCAGTACGGAGACATCGGCCGCTCCCTGCTGACGCTGTTCGTGCTGCTGTCGTTGGAGACCCTGCCGGACCTCATCGAGCAGGGGATGGAGTTCTCGCCCTGGACGGTGCTCTACTACGGCAGCTACGTGGTGATCACCGTCAACCTGCTGCTCAACATCCTGATCGCGGTCTTCGTCAACTCGATGGAGGAGGCGCGTCGGTTGGAGATGACTGAAGGGTTGGGCCCCGGCTACGACTCCGACGGTGACGGCGTGCCCGACGAGGTGGACCGGATCGCGATCAGTCAACGCCTCGACGACCTGCGCACGCTCATCGTCGAGCTGGAACGTGAGCTGCGCATCGACCGCGACGACGGCCGGCTCCGTCGGGTCGGCAAGGAGTGACCAGCTGCCGGCACGTCCGTCTTTGATCAGTATCACGACGGGTGCGGATAACGGGCGTCACCGGATAGGGTCGTTACACCGTCTGATGATCTCTGGGGAGGCTGTGTGCTGGCACTGGTGGCGGTCCATGCGCTGACAGCGGTGATCGCCCCGGGGCTGGTGCGGCTGTGGGGGCGTAACGCCCTCTACCTGGTGGCGCTGGCACCGGGCGCGACGCTGGTCTGGGCTTTCACGCACACCGCCGGGGTACGCGACGGTGCGCCGGTGGTCGAGACGGTGCCGTGGGTGCCGCAACTCGGGCTGGAACTGGCCCTCCGGATGGGCACGCTGTCCTGGCTGATGGTCGTCCTGGTCGGCGGGGTGGGCGCGTTGGTGCTGGCCTACAGCGCGCGTTACTTCCGCAGCGACGATCCCGGTCTCGGCCGCTTCGCCGCCGTCTTCGTCGCCTTCGCCGGGGCGATGCTCGGCCTGGTGGTCTCCGACGACCTGTTGCTGCTGTACGTGTTCTGGGAACTGACCACCGTCTTCTCGTACCTGCTGATCGGTAGCGACCCGGCGAAACGGGCCAGCCGGCGGGCGGCCATGCAGGCCCTGCTGGTGACGACGCTGGGCGGCCTGGCGATGCTCGCCGGGTTCGTCATGCTCGGCCAGCACGCCGGCAGCTACCGCTGGTCCGAGATCGCCGGGAACCTGCCCGACGGCGGCTACCTCGCCGTGGCGGTGGTGCTGATCCTGCTCGGCGCGCTCAGCAAGTCGGCGATCTTCCCGTTCAGCTTCTGGCTGCCGGGTGCGATGGCGGCACCGACTCCGGTCAGCGCGTACCTGCATGCCGCCGCGATGGTGAAAGGCGGCGTGTTCCTGGTCGCCCTGATGGGGCCGGCGGTCGCCGAGGTCACCCCGTGGCGGCCGGTGCTGCTGGCCGCCGGCGTGGTCACCATGTTCCTCGGCGGGTGGGCGGCGTTGCGCCAGGCCGACCTCAAGCTGCTGTTGGCGTACGGCACGGTCAGCCAGCTCGGCCTGCTGATGGTGATTCTCGGTGCCGGCACCCGCGACACCGCGTTGGCCGGTGCGGCCATGGTGCTCGCGCATGCCCTGTTCAAGGCCACCCTGTTCCTCACCGTCGGGCTCATCGACCATGCCGCCGGTACCCGGGACCTACGCGAACTCAGCGGGTTGGGGCGGCGGGCACCAGTGCTCGCCGGGGTGGCCGCGCTCGCGGCGGCGTCGATGGCCGGCCTGCCGCCGATGGCCGGGTTCGTCGCGAAGGAAGCCGCCGTCGAGGCGCTGCTGCACGGCAGCGGGCCCGACCTGGTGGTGCTGGCCGGCGTGGTCCTCGGGTCGGCGCTGACCGTCGCGTACACGCTGCGGTTCCTCTGGGGAGCCTTCGCCAGCAAGCCAGACATCGCGCCCTCCGAGGTGGCGACCGTGTCCTGGCCGTTCGTCGCCCCGGCGGCGGCGCTGGCCCTCGCGGGCGCCGCGGCCGGACTGCTCGCCCCGGCGGTGGACCGGCTGCTCGCCCCGTACGCGGATCTGTATCCCAGCGCCGAGCCGGGCTACCACCTGGCACTCTGGCACGGGCTGACCCCGGCGCTCGGGTTGTCGGTGCTGGCGGTGGCCGGCGGCGCCGGGCTGTTCCACCTGTTGCGCCGCCGCGAACGGGTGCCTGCCGCGTTGCGGCTGCCGTTCGACAGCGCCACCGTCTACGCGCGGGTCATCGGTGGCGTCGACCGGCTGGCGGTGGAGTTGACCGGTGCCACCCAGCGTGGTTCGTTGCCGTTCTACCTCGGCGTCATCCTGGTGGTGCTGGTGCTGCTGCCCGGCGGGGCGCTGCTGATCGGTGCGCCCTGGCCGCAGCGGTTCCACGTCTGGGACACCCCGCTACAGGGGGTGGCCGCCGCCGTGGTGATCGTGGCGGCGGTGCTGGCCGCCCGTGCCCTGCGCCGCCTCACCGCGATGATCCTGGTCGGCGTGGCCGGCTACGGCACCGCGTTGCTGTTCATCCTGCACGGCGCACCCGATCTGGCGCTGACCCAGTTCCTGGTGGAGACCGTCACCATCGTCATGTTCGTGCTGGTGCTGCGTCGCCTGCCGGTGAGGTTCTCGGAGCGGCCGATCCGTTCCAGCCGGCGTGGTCGCGTCGCGATCGGCGTCGCCGTCGGTGCGGTCACCGCCGGCATGGCGTACGTCGCCACGGGCTCGCGCCAGGCCATTCCGGTCTCGGTGGGCTTTCCCGACGAGGCAGTGTCGTACGGCGGTGGCAAGAACATCGTCAACGTGGCCCTGGTCGACATCCGGGCCTGGGACACGATGGGTGAGATCGCCGTGCTGGTGGTGGCCGCCACCGGCGTGGCCAGCCTGATCTTCCGGCGGGCCGGCGACCTGCACCGGCGGGCCGACATCCCCGGTGACGGCCGGGCGGCATACAACCGCCCACGATGGCTGACCACCGGTGCCACCACCCGGAGCCAGTCGGTGGTCCTCCAGGTGGTGACCCGGCTGCTGTTCCACGCGATCGTGCTCTTCTCCATCTACCTGCTGTTCAGCGGCCACAACGCCCCGGGCGGCGGCTTCGCCGCCGGCCTGGTCGCCGGTCTCGCGCTGGCCGTGCGCTACCTGGCCGGCGGGCGCACCGAACTCAACGGCGCGGCACCCGTGGACGCCGGTGTGGTGCTCGGTGCCGGGCTGTTCGTCTCCGTCGGTACCGGCGTGGGCGCGATGCTGCTCGGCGGCGAGTTCCTGCAGAGCGCGGTCCTCGATTTCCACCTACCGCTGCTGGGGCACGTCCACTTCGTCACGTCGGTCTTCTTCGACGTCGGTGTCTACCTGATCGTCGTCGGTCTGGTGCTGGACATCCTGCGCAGCCTCGGCGCGGAGATGGACCGGCAGAGCGAGAGCGAGACCGAGACCGCCGAGAGCCGGGAAAAGGAGCTGGTGTGAGCGCCAACCTCACCTACGTGATCGTGGTCGGCGTGCTCGTCGCCGCCGGAGTGACGTTGCTGCTGGAACGCAGCCTCACCCGGGTGCTGATGGGTGTCATCCTGCTCGGCAACGGCGCCAACCTGCTCCTGCTGACCGGCGGACGGGCCGGTGGAGCGCCGATCGTCGGCACCACCGATCCGGAACAGATGAGTGATCCGTTGCCACAGGCGATGATTCTCACCGCCATCGTCATCACCCTCGGCATGACGGCGTTCCTGCTCGCCCTGGCGTACCGCAGCTGGCACCTCAACGGGCACGACGAGGTGCAGGACGACGTCGAGGACCGCCGGATCATGGATCTCGCGATCCGCGACGAGGGCCCGGGCACCGCCGACATCGAGGGCGGCACCGGTGACGACGACGGGCCGGCCGGCGGTGCCCGTCCGGGTGCCGACGTGGTGGAAGCAGGTCGGGCCGGATGACGTACCTCGTACCGCTGCCGGTGGTGATGCCACTGCTCGGCGCGGCGCTGACGCTGCTGCTGCTCGGCCGTCCGCACGCCCAGCGGTGGGTGAGCCTCAGCGTGCTCGCCGCCACCGTGGCGGTGTCGGCGGCCCTGCTGGTGCAGTCCAGCCTGCACGGTCCACTGGTGGTGCAGGTCGGCGGCTGGGTCGCCCCGTTGGGCATCGTGCTGGTCGCCGACCAGTTGGCCGCGCTGATGCTGGTGGTCTCGGCCGCGGTGACGCTCTGCGTGCTGGTCTACTCGATCGGGCAGGGTATGGCCGACGGCCACGAGGAGACCCCGCTGTCGGTCTACCACCCGACCTACCTGGTGCTGACCGCCGGTGTCTGCAACGCGTTCCTCTCCGGTGACCTGTTCAACCTCTACGTCGGTTTCGAGATCCTGCTGGTCGCCAGCTACGTGCTGCTGACCCTGGGCAGCACTGAGAACCGGATCCGTGCCGGCACCACCTACGTGGTGGTGAGCCTGCTCTCCTCGGTGATCTTCCTGATCGCGATCGGCCTGGTCTACGCCTCGACCGGCACGCTCAATCTCGCCCAACTCGTCGACCGGCTGGACACCCTGCCGGACGACCTGCGCCTGCTGTTGCAGGGCATGCTGCTGTTGGCCTTCGGCATCAAGGCGGCGGTCTTCCCGCTGTCGGCCTGGCTGCCGGACAGCTATCCGACGGCACCGGCCCCGGTCACCGCGGTCTTCGCCGGCCTGCTCACCAAGGTCGGCGTGTACGCGATCATCCGTACCGAGACGCTGCTGTTCCCCGGTGGACGCACCGCCACGCTGCTGCTGGTGACGGCGGTGCTGACCATGGTGGTCGGCATCCTCGGCGCGGTAGCCCAGTCGGACATCAAGCGGTTGCTGTCGTTCACGCTGATCAGCCACATCGGCTACATGCTGTTCGGGGTGGGCCTCACCTCGTCGCTCGGGCTGTCCGCGGCGATCTTCTACGTGGTGCACCACATCACCATCCAGACCACCCTGTTCCTCGCCGCCGGTCTGGTCGAACGCCGGGGCGGCAGCACCGCGCTGGACCGTCTCGGTGGCCTGGCCCGGCTGTCACCCGTGCTCGCCGTGCTGTTCTTCGTGCCCGCGCTGAACCTCGCCGGCATCCCGCCGTTCTCCGGGTTCCTCGGCAAGCTCGGCCTGATCCAGGCGGGCGTCGACGACGGCGGTGTGCTGGCCTGGATCCTGGTGGCTGGCGGGCTGGTCACCAGCCTGCTCACCCTCTACGCCATCGCCCGGGTGTGGAATCTGGCCTTCTGGCGGACGCCGCACGCGGACATGCCTGCCGCCGACGACGCCGAGCAGGCGGCCCGTACCGAGGGCGCGGTGGAGCCGGACCGGGGTGGCGGCGGGCAGTCAGGCGCTGTGCTGCCCAAGCTGATGATCGCGCCGACGCTGGCGCTGGTGGTGCTCGGGCTGGCGTTGACCGTGGTCGCCGGCCCGTTGTTCGACCTCAGCACCGACGCCGCCGACGACCTGCTCCGCCGGACGCCGTACGTCGATGCCGTCTTCCCGGGAGGTGCGCCGTGAGTTCCGACCCGTTGACCCCGGCGGAGCCGAACGAGCCGCTACGTCCCACGCTGAGCCGCACGGCCCGGCGGCGCAACCAGGTCATCGCGGTGACCGCGCTGGTCGCCGTCTGGGTGCTGCTCTGGGGCACCCTCTCCTGGGCCAACATCATCGGTGGTCTGGTGGTGGCCGCCGTCCTGCTGGCCGTGTTCCCGCTGCCGCCGGTGACCTTCGCCGGCCGCATCCACCCGCTGCCGATGCTCCGCTTCTGGCTGCACTTCCTGCGCGACCTCGTGGTGGCCTCGGCGCAGGTCGCCTGGTTGGCCATCCGGGTTGGCCACACTCCGCAGAGCGCGATCATCGCGGCGCGTCTGCGGGTCAACACCGACCTCAACCTCACGCTCACCGCCGAGGCGTTGTCGCTGCTGCCGGGCAGCCTGATCCTGGAGGCCGACCGGCGGACCGGCACGCTCTACATCCACGTACTGGGCGTGACCAGCCGGGACGAGGTCGAGCGATTCCGCCGCGGCGTGCTGGAGCTTGAGGCCCGCATCGTCGAGGCCATCGGCTCACCCGAGGAGTTGCGCCGCATCCGGGAGAATCCGGCTGACCGGGAAGGAGTACCCGCATGACCGCGGTCGCCGTGACCGTCACCGTGCTGCTCGCCGTGGCGGGTGGGCTCACCCTCGCCAGGGTCATCCGCGGGCCGTCGATCCTCGACCGGGCGGTGGCCACCGATGTGCTGCTGGCCATCATCGTCGCGGCGATCGCCACGGAGGCCGCCTACAGCCGGGACGCCACCGCGTTGCCCGTGCTGGTCGTCCTCGCCGTGCTCGGATTCGTCGGCTCGGTCAGCGTCGCCCGGTTCGCCGCCCGACGTGACGACAGCGCCACGTCCACCACCTCGGACGGGAGCCAGACGTGAGCCTGGACGTGGTGTTCGATGTCGTGGCCTCGATCTGTCTGATCGCCGGGGCGTTGCTCAGCCTGGCCGCCGGGGTGGCCCTGGTGCGCTTCCCCGATCTGCTCACCCGGATGCACGCGGCGGCCAAACCGCAGGTGCTCGGGCTGCTGCTGGTGCTGGTCGGGTGCGCTCTGCGACTGCGTACCGGGGTGGACATCACCACGTTGGTGCTGGTCGGTGCCTTCTCCCTTGCCACGGCCCCGGTTGCGGCCCACATGGTCGGTCGGGTCGCGTACCCGCACGAGGACATCCGCACCGACCTGCTGGTCACCGACGAACTCGCCGCCCACCTGGACCGTGTCGCCGACGAGCGGGAGCACTCCGCGCCGGCCTGACCGGGCCCTCGAGAGCTGGCAGCCCCGGGTCAATATCCATTGCGGGCGACGCGGATCATGCCTAGCCTTTCCGGCATCAGGTCGATCACGACGGGAGCCGGAAGGAGTATGCCGTGCGAGAACTGAACCGCAGCCAGGTCGGTCGTTGTTTGTGGTGCCCCGCCGTCGCGCTCGCCGGCAGACCCGCCCTCCCGACGACCAGCAGGTAGTCCCGGCGCTCGGCACGCCGCCGCAGGGCAGACCCTGACCGGCACGGATTCGCCGACGATCCCGCGACCACCCCAACCGACCCCGGGCTGCCCCCGGCATCTCTCACACCAACCCGCCACCCGCGCCCACGCGGCCGTGGATCATGCAGTTGTGGTCTGTCCAAACCGGGGCAAAAGCTGCATTCCACCGACCACAGGTGCATGATCGGCGGGCTTCGCCTCAGAACCAGGAGAACACCACCATGGGCTTCAGCCTGCTCGCGGGAACGCGGGCGCCGGTGCGGGTGTGGACCGACCCGTACGCCATCGAGCCGCAGGCCGCGCGGCAGCTGCGCAACATCGGCGCGCTGCCATGGGTGCAGGGCGTCGCGGTCATGCCCGACGTGCACTTCGGCAAGGGTGCCACGGTCGGCTCGGTCATCGCGATGCGGCAGGCGGTCTCACCGGCGGCCGTCGGGGTCGACATCGGCTGCGGCATGTCGGCGGTGCGTACCTCGCTGACCGCCGACGACCTGCCCGACGACCTCGCCGGGCTGCGTCGGGCCGTGGAGGCCGCCATCCCGGTCGGCTTCGCGCAGCGGGACGAGCCGGTGAACCCGCGCCGGGTACGGGGGCTGGAACAGCGCGGTTGGGATGACTTCTGGCGGCGCTTCACCGACCTGGACCGGCGGGTGGCGCAGCTGGAGTCGCGGGCCCGTCGGCAGCTCGGCACCCTCGGTGGCGGCAACCACTTCATCGAGGTCTGCCTGGAACAGGGTGGTGCCGACGCCGGACGGGTCTGGCTGATGCTGCACTCCGGGTCCCGCAACATCGGCAAGGAACTGGCCGAGCGGCACATCGCGGTGGCCCGCCGGCTGCCGCACAACGCCGACCTGCCCGACCGGGACCTGGCGGTGTTACTCGCCGGCACGCCGGAGATGGACGCCTACCGCCGGGACCTGTGGTGGGCGCAGGAGTACGCGCGGCGCAACCGCGCCGTCATGCTCGCCGTCCTGATGAACCTGATGCGGGACCGGTTCCCGCAGATCACGTACGACGAGCCGATCAGCTGCCACCACAACTACGTGGCGGAGGAGACCTACGAGGGGGTGGACGTGTTGGTGACGCGCAAGGGTGCCATCCGGGCCGGCCTCGGTGACCTGGGCATCATCCCCGGTTCCATGGGCACCGGCTCGTACATCGTCCGTGGCTCCGGCAACGACTGGAGCTACCGCTCGGCCTCGCACGGGGCGGGCCGGCGGATGTCCCGGGCCCAGGCGAAGCGGACGTACAGCACCGCTGACCTGGCGGCGCAGACGTCGGGAGTGGAGTGCCGCAAGGACGCCGGGGTGGTCGACGAGATCCCCGGGGCGTACAAGGACATCAACGAGGTGATGGCGCAGCAGGAGGACCTGGTCGAGGTGGTCGCCCACCTCAAGCAGGTGATCTGCGTGAAGGGCTGAGGTGCGGTCGGCGCCCGTCGGGGGGCGGGCGCCGGCCGTACCCGTCGTCTGCCGCTGAGATCTCCGCGTGCCAGTCCTGAGCCTGCGCCTCGGCGAGCCGGTGCCAGGTCGCCGGGCCGCCCCGCAGGGGCCAGGCGCGGCTGGTGCCGTAACCGGTTCCGACCCCGCTCAGCTCGCGGGCGAAACGGCGGTGCACGGCGGCGAGGGCCTCCGCAGCGCCAGGCGTGCCGGCGGCCACCTGGTGTCGTACGGCCTCGGTGGTCGTCGCGTAGCGGCGCACGGCGTTGTCCGTCTCACCGTCGACCTGGTGCTGGCTCACCGAGGAGAGCCGGAGCAGCGGTGGCTGTCCGTCCTCGGCGAGCGCGGCGACGAGCCGATCATGACCGTCCAGCACGACGTGGCAGTCGAGGCCGCTGATCCACCACAGCAGGACCGGCGGCAGGGCACCCTCCCGGAACTGCTTCCGATGCGCCTTGACCCGCGCGGAGTCAGGGCTCGCCAGCGGGCGGAGCGGCAGGATCTGCCGGTGCCGGTCCCCGCTGAACCAGTCGATCCAGCCGCGGTCATGCGGCAGCGGAACCGGGGCCGGTCGCTGTGTCGCGCCGACCTCCGGGTACCCGACGTCGCCGCGGATGACCCAGCGGCCGGCATGCAGCGGGCCCGCGCCAGTCCCGGTCAGTGCGGTAGCGAAGTGATGAGCCCACCGAGCCAGCCAGGCGCCGCCCGCGTCGGCGGCGCCGACGGCCGCCGCCCGAGCCGCAGTTATCGGCGGCACCGGCGGGCGGTGGTGGCCCGTTGCGGCGTACGCGACGCCGAAGTGGTCATCAGCCACGCTGGCCAACAGCAGGATCGCGTCGCCACTCCGCAGCACGAGCAGGCCACGTCCGGCTGCCTCGACCCGCAGGGCCGGTCGGTCCGGCTGCCCGACGTCGAGAACCAGCGCCTGCCACGCCCCCTCCGCGCTCGACGCGGGAAAATTCGTCCTGCGCACCACGGACGTCGTCTCGGCCACCGGCCCATCATCGGTCACCCAGGGACGCTGTCGCCCACTGATTACGCCGGGAGGCGGCACCGGCGTCGACCACGGCGAACGATGTCGAAAACGGTTTGACAGCGCACATATTCTGATCCTCCGTACTTTCGGCGGACCGTGAGTCGCGAGGGGGCCCTGCCCTCTCGACACTCAGGAGCCGCAATGCGCCGGGCGCCCGCCCTCACCGTTCTCCTCGGCACCGTCTTCCTGGACATGCTCGGGCTCGGTCTGATCGTGCCGATCATGCCCACCCTGATGGCCTCGGTCACCGAGGACGCCGCCGCAGCTGCCTTCTGGTCCGGCCTGCTCGGCTCGGTCTACGGGCTGCTCCAGTTCGTGGTCTCGCCGCTGCTCGGGCGGCTGTCCGACCGCCACGGCCGCCGTCCGGTCCTGCTCGCGTCGTTGACCTGCCTCGGCGTCGACTGGCTGGCGCACGCGACGTCGCCAAGCCCGTGGACCCTGCTGGTGTTCCACGCTGCCGCTGGTGCCTGCGCGGGCACGTACACCGTGGTCAACGCCTACATCGTCGACGTCACGGAACCCAGGGCGCGGGCCCAGGCGTACGGGCTGGTCGGCGCCGCGTTCGGGCTCGGCTTCGTCGCCGGTCCGGTCCTCGGTGGCCTGCTCGGCGCCGTCGACGTACGCCTGCCCTTCGTCGCCGCCGCCGTACTGTGCTTCGCCAACGCCGCGTACGGCTGGTTCGTCCTGCCGGAGTCACGACCCGGTGACCCGAGCACCCCGGTGACCCTGCGGCTGGCGAACCCGTTCGGTGCCATCGCGGCCGTCCTGCGCCGACCGGTGCTCGGCCGCCTCGCCCGCGCCCGGTTCTGTGCCGATGTCGCCCGCATGACGCACCAGTCGACCTGGACATTCTTCCTCACCCACCAGTTCACCTTCAGCAGCACCCAGATCGGGCTCGTACTGGCCGCTTCCGCGCTCGCCAGCGCGGTCTACCAGGCCAGAGCCATCGGACCGGTGGTTCGGCGTCTCGGCGACAAGCGCGCCGCAGTGCTCGGTAGCCTCCTCGGTCTCGCCTCGCTCGCCGGTACGGCGTTCGTGTCCGTGCCGTGGCTTCTCTATCTCCTGTGCGCGGTCGGTGTGCTCGGCTCGCTCGCCGGTGCCGCCGCGCAGTCATGGATTGCTCGCACCGTGCGGGCCGACGAGCAGGGCACTGTCCAGGGTGCGCTGACCGGCATCGGCGCCGTCGCGGAGACCGTCGTACCGGTCACGGCCGGAGTGGCGTTCGGCTGGTCGCTGACGTACGCGTCACCGGGCTTGGTTTATCTTGGCGCCGCCGTTTTCGCGGCCGGGGCGGCGCTGCTGCTGGCCGCGACGCCCGACGTCGCGCCAAAAGCGATGGAGTAGGTCAGGAGTCGGTCGACCGCCAGAGCCAGCGCAGCGCGTCTGGCAGGAGGACGCCACCGTGGTTCGGGTTGTGGCCACCGTCGCCGAGTACGAGCCGGAAGTCGTAACCTGCCTCGGCCAGGGCGGCCGCGACCCGCAGGTTGTGGGAGAGCCAGTTGCGGTGTGGCTCGTTCCAGTGCAGATCCCGATGACCGGCCTGCATGAAGATGCGTAGCGGCTTGCGGGCCTCACTGACGATGATGTCCGGGTACGGATTCCCGCCGGGCATCTGGACGAAGCTGGACAGGCAGCTCACCACCCGTCGGAATTTGTCCGGGCGCAGCCAGGCGGCGGTGAACGCCGCATTGCCGCCACTACTGCCGCCACAGATGGCCCACCGGTCCGGGTCATCGGCGATCGAGTAGCGTGCCGTGACCTGCGGGATGATCTCGGTCAGCAGGAAGGTGACGAGGCGGTCGTCGAACGCGTCGTACTCGATGTTGCGGTTCTTCGGCTGCTCGGCGTTCACGAGGATGCCAGGGTCGACGAACAGGCCAACGGTGGCCGGGATGTCGCCGTGGTGGATGAGATTGTCCAGGACGATCGCGCCACGGACCTCCCCATCCGGATCCAGGTACCACTGGCCGTCGAGGAACACGATCAGCGAAGCCGGCCGCGAGGGGTCGTACTGGGCGGGCAGATGCACCCAGAACTTCCGTGACGTACCCGGATAGATGGTGCTGTCATCCCAGCTGAACTCGATGGTTTGACCTCTCGGTGTGCTCTGCTGTCGGTGCGAGTCGGGGCCGTGGTGGTAGCGGACGTCCGACTGATCGATGGCGAGGGATCGAAATGGCACCTCAATGGTCACCCGGCGACGCTACGAGCAGTCGTCACGCCGGGCAACGACATTCGGCATCGGAGCGCGACAGCAGCACGATCCTGGGGCCGCGTACCGGCCTCGGCCAGCCGGATGTCGGTACCGAGACCGGCGACTTCGGCACCGAGGACGACAACATCCGGACGTACGGTCATGAAGGCGCCCTCACCGTGACGGCGGTCGTCAGGGCGGTGATGGCGCGACGGATGCGGCTGGCCGCCGCCGGGTCGTCTGCGTCGGTGAGGGCGACGTGGTGCAGGACCCCGACCACCGCCACCGCCAGCGCCTCGGTGTCGGCGGCTGCGGGTAGCCGTCCGATGTGTCGCTCGGCGGCCAGGTATCCGACGACCGCGCGTTCGAGTGCCGACAGCGCAGCGCTTCCGCTGCCCAGCACCGCTTCGACGGCTTCCGTCAGGATCGGCCGGTAGGCGAAGAGTCGGGTGACGGCCAGCATCGTGATCATCGGGGTGGCGAGCAGCGTCTCGCTGAGGTTCGCGTCGAGGGTGCCGGTGCCGGCGCGGTCGGGGAGCCCGGCCACGACGGCGGCGATCTGGAAGCTCCGGTCGACCGCGTAGCCGGTCAGGAAGTCGTCGAAGCTGGCGAAGTGGGCGAACAGCAGCCCCGTGGCGACGCCGCCCTCCCGCGTCACGGCCCGGCTGGTGAGCTGGCTGGGCCCCGCGGTCGCGATCAGACGTTCCGCGGCGGCGAAGAGGTGCTGCCGAGGCTCGGTGATGGCGACTCCGCGGGGCATGCCGGCAGTCTACGCATCTTGCGCCCGGATGAGCATGCGCTCATCATGTTTGAGCAAACGCTCATACCTGGGGGTCCGAATGAAGCGAACGGTGATCGTCGGTGCTGGCATAGCCGGTCTCGCCACCGCCCTGCGACTGGCACGCGACGGGTGGCAGCCGATCGTCGTGGAACGTGCCCCGGCCCGGCGCAGTGGCGGCTACCTGGTGAACCTGCTCGGCGGGGGCTATAACGCCGTCGAGCGGCTCGGCCTGGTCCCCGCCCTCGCCGGGCGGGCGTTGGGCCCGTTCACCACCGTGCTGGTCCGAGCGGACGGTCGGCCGAAGCTCACGGTGCCCTCGGTCGTCGCGGAGGCCGCACTGGGCCCCCGCACCTTGACGGTGTTCCGGGGTGATCTGGAGGACGTGCTGTACGAAGCGGTCCGCGACCGGGTCGACCTCCGCTTCGGCACCACCGTCACCTCGGCCGAGCAGGACGCCGACCGGGTGGTGGTCAGGCTCAGTGACGGCACCACCGAGGAGGCCGATCTGCTCGTCGGCGCCGACGGCGTGCACTCCGCGACCCGGACGACGCTGTTCGGCGACGGTCATCGGGTCGACCTGCCGTACGTGGTGGCGGCCTTTCCGCTCACCCGTCCACCCGAAGCCATACCCGCGTCGTCTGCCACCACGTACATCGGCCCGGGACGTACAGCGGCAATCGTCAACGTTGGCCCGCGACGGTCCTCGGCCTTCTTCACCTACCGCTGCCCGGAGCCGGACCGGGAACTGCGACGCGGGCCAGTGCCCGCGTTGCGCGCCGCCTTCGCGGACCTGGCCGGCGGCGTACCCGGGGCGCTGCGTGACCTGGAGGCCGACCCGGTCAACGCCTACTTCGACCGGGTCAGCCAGGTCATGCTGCCGCAGTGGAGCGTCGGTCGGACGGTTCTCCTCGGTGACGCGGCCTGGTGCGTCAGCCTCTTCGCCGGGCATGGCGCGGCCCTGGCGATCGCCGGTGCCGACCAACTCGGCGCCGCCCTGGGACGGTACGGCGACGACGTCCGGTCAGCGCTGACCCACTGGGAGGCCGGCCTGCGCTCCGAGGTGCTCAAGCGGCAGGCGCTCGCCCGTCGCGGCATGTACCAGTACGCGCCACCGAGTCGCCTGCACGTCTGGCTGAACGAGGTCACGATCCGGGCGGTCACCCTGCCCGGCATCCGTGGCCTCGTCCGTCGCGGCATCGAACGCCAGAACCGGTGACCGTGCCGCCGGTCCTGGCGCGGCCGGTCAGCCGTACGGGTCGAAGTGGCCGGCCCAGCCCTCGCCGGCCACGGCTGCCAGGCCGGCGGGGCGGTTGGCCGGTGGCGAGCGTCGGCGGGGGAGAGGACGGTGATGACGCGGATTCCATTGCTATCTATTTCGCACGCCCGGGTGCGAGGGCCAACGCCGAACATGAGGACGACCCATTGACGGTCGGTGGGCGACGCTCACCGTACGGTCCGGTGAATGCCGCTAGATCACCAGGGTGTCCTCGCGACCCGTGCGGCGGCGGACGTGACCGCGCCACCCGGCGAGCAGGGCGATCAAGGTCCAGCCACTGACGCCGAGCAGGAGCGCGATCAGCTTGCCGCCGGAGTCGACCCGGTCGGCGTCCTGGAGGGTGAGCAGCCCGTCCGGGTCGGTCAGCACGGTGAGCCTCTCGCCGACCCGGTAACCGGGGTCACTGCCCTGGTAGACCAGCGGTTCCGCAAGGGGCCCGGTCGCGCCCGACAGGGTGAAGGTGTGCCGACTGCCGTCGGCCTGTGCGTCGACGACGGTGACCTCCTGGCGTACGCCGCGCTGTTCGAGCGCCAGGTCGGGGGCGAGCTGCACCGAACCGACGAGGACGAAGAGGGCCGGGAGGAAGGAGAGGAAGGCCAGCCAGGCCGCGCGGTGCAGGAGGCGTACGGCGAACACGAAGACCAGCGACAGGACGATGCCGGTCCCGATCGCGACAGCCCTGGTGCCGGCGGCGGCGTACCCGATGCCGGTGTTCAGCGCGGCGATGACGAACCCGGACAGCACCAGCAGCGCCGTCCGGCGGGCCGAGGTACCGGCCGTCCAGGCACCGGCCATCCCGGTTACGGCGTTCGCAGACACGCCGGAGATCGTAACTGCGGTCGTCGAGTTCGAAGCGCCGGCCGCGAGCGACCTTCCGCCCATCGCTGCGGAGCCGGCTCAGCGTGTTGCGGCCAGGGTCACCGGCACCGCCACCACCTTCGTGCGGGAGCCGTCGACCGCCGACACCTCGTACACCTCGATGGTGCCGGTCTGCTCGGCCGACAGCCGGTATCTCACGGCCACCCGGTACGCGGCCCGGCAGCCGTTGCCGCAGGTGGCGGTGGTGAAGGCGGTGGCGAGTTGGCGGCCGGCGGCGTCGAGTACCCGGACATTGACTGTCGCCTCGAAGACGTCGGCGCTACCGGTGACGGTGACCGGGCTGGTCACCCGGCCGCCGATGACCGGGCCGGTGACCACGATCGGCGGCAGCAGGTCGGCGTGGTCGGCACGGCCGGCCGGTGCGGCGGTGCCGAAGTCGACCTGTCGCACGGTGGGAAACTGGGTGAGGGTGTAGACCACCTGCGCCTCCCGGAGCCGGGCGGTGACCGGGTCGGCCACGGCGGCCAGCCGGACGGTGGCGACACCGGCGACGATCCGGCTCACCTCGGCGCAGTCCGGCAGCAGGGTGACCAGACCGGCGTCGGCCTCCCGTCGGGTCGGCCCGGCGGCCAGTTCGGCCAGGGCCAGCCGGGAGGTGGCCACCGTGGCGGGTCGGGCGCGTCGGGTCGGGACGAGCCGCCCGTCACGGACGTACCACAGCTCAAGGGTGAGGGTCTCCGGCCGGGCGACGCCGGTGGTGCCGGTGCCGGGCGTGGTCGGTGCGGGGACGTCGGTGGGCGGCGGCGCGATGGTGGCGGACGGGCCGACGCTGGTGGGGGCTGGCACGATCGGCGCGGCGGCGGTGGGCGCCGGCCCGAGCGAGCCTGACCGCGACGGCGCGCACCCGGCGACCAGCAGCACCAGGGCGATCAGCGTCGCGAGTCGGCACCGGCTCATCCGGTGCCGCCGGTCAGCTCGGATCCGTGCGTGCCGGGCGGCACCGACGACGCCCGAGCCGAACCCGTGCTTGCCGCAGCGGTATGCGTCGACGGGACGTTTGCGGGCGCGGTGTCGGGCAGGTCGAGGCGGAAGCGGGTGCCGGCGCCGGGGGTACTGTGCACGGTCAATCGGCCGCCGAGTAGCCGGGCGTTCTCCAGGGCGATGGCCAGGCCGAGCCCGCTACCGCCGCCGGAGCGTGCCGGATCGACCTTGTGGAACCGGTCGAACAGCCGGGGCAGGTGTTCGGCCGGGATGCCCGGCCCCCGGTCGTCGACGTCGATGTGCACCCGGTCACCGGCCCGGGCTGTCCGCACCCGGACCTCACCGCCACCATGCTGCACCGCGTTGGCGATCAGGTTGCCCAGCACCCGCTCCAGTCGGCGCGGGTCGGTGCGGAGGCGCAGCGGGTCGCCGTCGACCGTGACCCGGTCCGGCCAGCCGCGAGCGGCCACGATCCGGCGCACCAGGTCAGGTGCGTCCACGTCGGTCACGTGCACCGCCTCCCGCCCGGCGTCCAGCCGGGAGATCTCCATCAGGTCCTCCACCAGGCGACGCAACCGGACCACGTCGATGACCAGCAGCTCACCGGCGCGCCGGGCATCGGTGGGCAACTGGTCGAGGTGGTCGCGCAGCAGCGAGGCCGCGCCGACCAGGGCGGTCACCGGGGTACGCAGCTCGTGCGCCACGTCGGCGGTGAACCGCCGCTCGCGTTCCTGTGCGTGGTGCAGGGCGGTGATCTTCGCCTCCAACGCCTCGGCCATCTCGTTGAACGACGCCGCCCAACCGCTGAACTCGTCCCGCCCGGCCACCGGCAGCCGGGTGGCGAGCAGGCCCTCCGTGATGGCTCGCGCGGCCCGGCTGGCCCGCCCCACCGGTTCCAGGGTCCGCCGGGCGAGGGTGTGCCCGACCGTGGCGGCGAGCAGCACCACCAGCACCCAGCCGGCGGCGAGCGCGTTGCGGAGCTGCGCCAATCCCGCCGCGAGGTCGTTCTCGTCGGTGATGACGTACAGCTCGGCGGTCGCGCCCGGAATCCGTCCGCCCACCACGAGCAGCGACGTCGGCGCGGAGCTGCGCTGGTAGCCGAGCTGCCCGGCCGCCACGGCGCTGCGCAGCCGCTCGGTCAGGTGCGGCGCGTACCCCGGGTCCGACGGCCAGGTGTCTTCGGCGATCAGCACCACGTGCCGGTCGCTGCCCTCGAAGCTGGTCAGCAGTTCGGTGCGGCGCTGCTCGGTCAGCGGCAGGAACTGTCCGGCGAGCACCAGCCGGTAGCGGGCGTCGGCCGCGGCGGCGTGCAACGACGCGTCGTAGCGGGCCTGCCGCAGCAGCAGGTACGACCCACCGGCGAGCACCCCGGCGGAGATTCCGGCGACCAGGACGAACGCGATGGTCAGCCGGCGGCGCAGCCGGCCGGGACGGACGGTCGGTGATCCTGCCGTCGTCTTCCGTGCTGGCGTTGCACCCATCCCCGTCGCCCGCTCATCCGGCGACGAGCTTGTAGCCGGCGCCGCGTACCGTGCGGATCAGCCGAGGGGTGCCCGGGTCCGCCTCGATCTTGGCACGCAGTCGCTGCACCGCCACGTCGACCAGCCGACTGTCACCGAGGTAGCTGTGGTTCCAGACCCGGTCCAGCAGCAGCTCGCGGGTGAACACCTGCCCCGGTCGGCGGGCCAGTTCCAGCAGCAGCCGGAACTCGGTGGTGGTCAGCGGCAGCTCCTGACCGTTCCGGCGGGCCACGAACGCGCCTGGGTCGATCTCCAGGTCGCCGACCCGCAATGCGCCGGGCTCGGGTGGCACCACGGCGCGGCGTAGCACCGAACGGACCCGGGCCACCAGCTCGGGCAGGTCGAAGGGTTTGCGCAGGTAGTCGTCGGCGCCGCACTCGAGGCCGACCACCACGTCGATGGTGTCGGTGCGGGCGGTCAGCATGAGGATCGGCACCGCGCTGCTGCGTCGGATCTCCCGACACACCTGGAGGCCGTCGAGGCCAGGCAGCATGATGTCCAGCACGATCAGGTCGACGGTCCCGGCCCGCCAGGCGGTCAACGCCTGCCGGCCGTCGGCGGCGGTGTCCACCCGGAACCCGGCGCGGCGCAGCCCGAGGGCGGTGACCTCCCGGATGGAGGCGTCGTCCTCGACCACCAGCACGCGGCCGTCCATGATGCACCCAGGGTAGTCCCGGGCGGTCGGTACGTCGCCCGGCGTGACGGGTGGCGGTGAGGGTCCGGCCGGTGCCGGACCCTCACCGCAACGGTCGGTCATTCCTGCCACTGGTGCGCCACGTCGAGCACGATCCGGCTGTGACTGCCGGGTCCGGCCAGCACGAACACCCGGAACGGCAGCCGGGCGCGGACACCGACGGCGAAGGTGCTGTAGCCCTCGAAACTGCCGCCGAAGACCACGTCGCGCAGGGTCTGGTAGCGCAGCACGTTGGCCGCGTGCTCGCCGGTCCGGTACGGCACCGTCGCGAGGTGCTCGTCGTCGTACGCGGGGGCGCGCAGCGAGACCCGCAGCAGCGCGCCACCGGCGGTGTACGGCGACAGCGGCAACCCTTCACCCTCGGTGTACGTCTCGCCGTAGGCGACGCTGTAGCCGGTGACCGGGCCGTCGAACTCGAACACCACCCGGTCGTGACAGTCGTGCCGACCGGTTCGCACGTCGATCAGTGGCGCGGAGCTGAGCGCCCCGGCGGTCTTGTCGGCGCTGCCCCAGGTGATTCCGCAGTACGGCGCGCCGGTCGCCGCCTGTGTGGCGGTGGTCGGCGCGGCCGTCGCGGCGATCAGCGCGGCGAGCGCCACGAGCAGCGTGGTGACGGTCCTTCTGGTCCTCATTCGGTGCTCCCTTCCAGCCCGCCGCGCCCCTGGGACGTGCGGGCTTGACCTGGTGAAATCCCACGGTCGCGCCGTTACGCCACGGCAGTTTCGCCGTGGCGTAACGCAGGGGTAACAGCGGCGGGCGGTATGACGCTTTCGCGATGACAACCGTTTAGGCATGCCCATTAATATTTACGCACATCGATTGCGGCGTGTCGGCGCGCCGCTCAGTTTGCAGGGAGTGCGTGATGATCCGACGACAACTGCTGCGCGCGGCCACCGCCGCGCTGGCGGCGGTGCTGGCGGCGACGGGGCTTCAGGTGGCCACCGCCGCCAGCGCCTCGGCGGCCCGGACCGTCTACTACGACGCCAGCCGGGCCGGCGAGTTCCGGACCAACTTCGACCAGGCCGCGCAGATCTGGAACAGTCGGGTCAGCAACGTGCGGCTGGTGCCCGGCACGCCCGCCAGCGTCACCATCTACGTCGACAGCGGCTGGCCCCGGGCGCAGGTCACCGGGCTCGGCTCCGGACGCATCTGGATGGGCTGGCAGGCGGTCAACCAGGGCTACCACCGCACCAGGATCGCCACCCACGAGTTCGGTCACATCCTCGGTCTGCCCGACCGGCGCACCGGGCTCTGCTCCGACCTGATGTCCGGCAGCAGCGCGCCGGTCTCCTGCACCAACGCGTACCCCAGCGCCGCCGAGGCGAGCCGGGTCAACCAGCTCTTCGCCGGCAGCGCGCGCTCGTCGGCGGCGGC
Organism: Micromonospora sp. C51; assembly: GCF_018070435.1. Classification (NCBI taxonomy): domain Bacteria; kingdom Bacillati; phylum Actinomycetota; class Actinomycetes; order Micromonosporales; family Micromonosporaceae; genus Micromonospora; species Micromonospora sp. C51. The sequence continues at coordinate 33,990 of NZ_JAGPXQ010000054.1, forward strand.
CGGCAGCTACACCTGGACCGAGGACACCGGTGTCGGGATCCTGGTGGTCAACGGCCGCCCGGCAACCGAGAACTACCCGTGGCTCGTCTACACCTCCGGCTGCACCGGCACCCTGATCAAGTCCAACTGGGTGGTCACCGCGCGGCACTGCCCGACCCCGTCGTCGGTGCGGGTGGGCAGCATCAACCGCACCAGCGGCGGCACGGTCGTCCGGGTCAGCCGGGCGGTCAACCACCCGAGCATCGACGTCAAGCTGTTCCAACTCGCCAGCTCGGTCAGCTACGCGCCGGCCCCCATCCCGACCACCTCCGGCGCCGTCGGCACGGCCACCCGGATCATCGGCTGGGGCCAGACCTGCGCACCCCGCGGCTGCGGCTCCGCGCCCACCGTGGCCCACGAGCTGGACACCTCGATCGTGTCCGACAGCCGGTGCAGCGGCATCAACGGCCCGTACGAGATCTGCACCAACAACACCAACGGCAACGCCGGCGCCTGCTACGGCGACTCCGGCGGTCCCCAGGTGCGCCGGATCAACGGCGTGTGGAACGTCATCGGCGCGACCAGCCGGGCGGGCAACAACAACTCCACCTGCGCCACCGGCCCGTCCATCTACGGTGACCTGCCCTCGATCCGCTCCTGGATCAACTCCCAGGTCGGCGGCCTCCCCGCCTGACAGCTGCGCTGATCATGCAGTTGTGGTGCCTCACGAACGCCTCGAAAGGGGGTGTTCCGGGTGCCACAACTGCATGATCGGCGAGGGGGCGCGGGGGAGTGCGGGGGTGGGGTGGGATAGTGGGCGGTCGTGGCGAGGTATGGGGTGCTGAGTCTGCCGTCGAGTAACCGGGTGTACTCGGGGGCGGCCGTGGAGCTGACGCGGGCGGAGCTGGAGATTTTCGGCGACGCGGTGCTCGGTGGGCGAATCGGTGAGGTGGCGACCGCGACCATCGGCGGGGCGCGTTACATCACGTTCGAGGTCGTCGGAGGCCTGAGCGAGCAGGACGCCGCGTTGCTGGGCAACCTCTCCGGCGCGTACGCGATCTTCGAGTTCGTCGGTGACCTGCTGCGGCCCGTGCCGGTGACCCGGCTGGACCGCTTCGACGACGACCTGCTCACCATCCAGAAGTATCCGGGCAAGACCAACGAGCAGTTCACCAAGCTGCTGCTCAACGTCACGTTGCTCGCCTCGGACGGGGCCGGTGACCTGCTGACCCGGCGGTTCCGGGTGCTCGACCCGCTGTGCGGCCGGGGCACCACCCTCAACCAGGCGATGATGTACGGCTTCGACGCCGCCGGCCTCGATCGGGACAGCAAGGACTTCGAGGCGTACCAGACGTTTCTGAGCACCTGGCTCAAGCGCAAGCGGATCAAGCACCGGGTGTTGGAGTCCGGGCCGATCCGCCGGGAGCGCAAGGTGGTCGGTCGGCGGCTACGGGTGGAGTTGGCCGCCTCGAAGGAGGCCCACAAGGCGGGCGACGTGCAGTCGGTGGACGTGGTGAACGCGGACACCACCCGGGTCGGTGAGTTCTTCCGCCCGGAGACGATCGACGTGGTGGTGGCCGACGCGCCGTACGGGGTGCAGCACGGCAGCCGTACGGCCGAGAACGGGCTGGCCCGCGATCCGCTCGCCCTGCTCACCGCCGCCGCCCCCGGGTGGGCGCGGGTGCTGCGCCCCGGTGGCGCGCTGGGCATCTCCTGGAACACGAACGTCGCCCGCCGCGAGGCCGCCGCTGAGTGCCTGGCCGCCGCCGGCCTCACCGTCCTGGACACCGGCCCCTGGCGCGCCCTCGCCCACCGCGTCGACCAGTCCATAGTCCGCGACGTCCTGGTAGCCCACAAACCCCACTGACCCACCCCACCTGTTGTACCCCGCCTGTTCTGCCCCACCTGTTCTGCCCCGTTGATCATGAGGTTAGCGGCGATGTTGATCTCTGAAACTGCCGCTAACCTCATGATCAACCCGGGTGTGCGGGGGTGGGGGAGGGT
>NZ_JAGPXQ010000055.1:0-34457 GCF_018070435.1 Micromonospora sp. C51
CAGGCTGTGGTGGCACGTATCAAAGCGGATGAAGCGCCCTTAACGCCGGCCACAACTGCATGATCGGCGGGGCGGGGCGGGGCGGGGCGGGGCGGGGCGGGGTTTGTCAGGGGGTGAGGTGGGTCAGTTCGCGGGTGAGGTTGGTGTGGGCGGGGTGGGTCCAGCGGGCGGCCAACGCGGGGATGCGGTACAGGGAGGGCAGGGCGAGCAGGCCGGCGAGCACCCGGGCCCGGCCGGCCCGGTAGTCCGGCTCGGGCACGTGGGCGTACTCCCGGCGGATCGCGGCGGCGTACCTGTCGTACTCCGGCGGTGAGGCGGCCAGCACGGCCAGGTCGGCGTCGCAGAGCAGCGCGCCGTCGGCGTCCGTGAGATCCACCGCATGGCCGGCGGTGAGCAGGACCAGTCGCTTCACCTCGGCCACCTCGGCGGGAGGCAGCCCCAACCGGGTGAGCAGGGCGTCGGCGAGCGCCGCGCTGTCCCGCTCGTTCCGGTCGCCCGACGCGCGGGGGTCGTACACCGCGTCGTGGCACCACGCGGCGAGTCGCACCAGATCGGGTCGAGACGCGGTCGAGGCGTACCGATCGATCACGTCGAGCATGGCGGCCAGGTGCGCGATCGTGTGGTAGTGCCGGTGGGGCTCCCGCCACCGTTCGAGCAACTCCGCCCCGGTGGCCTCGACCGACGCGGGGTCACCCGCTCCGGCAGCCCGGGCGGCGGTACGCCATCGTGCGATCAACCCTGTCACCGGCCCGAGTCTGCCCGATCCGGCGAGGAGCCGTGATCTGGTGCCGCCCGTCCGGAGCGATGTGCCGCTTCGGCGGGAATGTCCGGGCGTCAGGTGGGTAGTCCCGGCCATGACGGTGGCCCGGCGCGGACTTTCTCGGCTGCTGCGCCGAGACGGCGCGCGCGACGGCCGGTCCGACGTGGACACGGCCCGGATCGCCGGGACCATGGCGCAACTGCATCACCGGAGCAAGGCGACCCTGCGCGACCGTCTGCACCGGGTGCGCCTGTCACTCGGCCTGGCCGCGCAGGCGGGTCTGGCCGCCGGCCTGTCCTGGGTGGCCGCGCATGAGCTGCTGGGCAACCCGCAACCGGTCTTCGCCCCGATCTCCGCCGTCGGCACCCTGGCCGTCTCGGTGGGGCAGCGGTTCCGCCGGACCATCGAGTTGATCCTCGGGGTGGGCGTCGGGGTGTTCGTCGGCGACCTGCTGATCTATTTGCTCGGCACCGGGCCGTGGCAGCTCGGGCTGGTGGTGACCTCCGCCATCGTGCTGACCGTCTTCGCCGGGGGCAGCGTCGCCATCGTCATCCAGGCCGCGGCGACCGCGGTGCTGATCGTGACGCTCAGCCCGTCGGTGGAGGATCTGGAATTACCCCGGTTCATCGACGCGATCGTCGGCGGCAGCATCGCGCTGCTGGTCACCGCGATCCTGCTGCCGCTCAACCCGCTGCGGGTGCTCAACCGGGCGGCCCGGCCGGCGCTGGACCTGCTCGCCGCCCAGCTCGATGCCGCCGCCGACGGGCTGCGGGAGCGCGATGCAGGCAAGATCCAGAGTGCGCTGGACCGGCTGCGCGACAACAAGGAGGAACTGGCCACCTTCTCCGAGGCGATCGAGGGTGCCAAGGAGACCGCGCTGCTCTCCCCGGCGCGGTGGCATCGGCGCAGCGAACTCACCCACTACGCGGAGGCGGCCGAACCGATCGACCGGGCGATGCGCAACAGCGGCACCCTGATCCGGCGTGCGGTGACCCTGGTGGAGGACGACGAGCCGGTGCCGGAACCGATGTCGGACGCCGTCGGTCACCTGGCCGAGGCGGTGCGCCTGCTTCAGAAGGAGTTCGCTCAGGGCGAGGAGCCCGAACAGGCCCGGGAACGGTCGCTGCGCGCGGTCAGCGAGGCCGGCCGGGCGTACGGCGACGGGGTGGGGTTCTCCGGCAGTGTCGTGGTGGCCCAGGTGCGTACCACCGCAAGTGATCTCTTGGTGGCCTCCGGCATCAGCCAGGAGGAGGCGAACCGGCTGGTGCGGCGCTCCTTCGGTGAACTGGACCGACCGGGGGCACCGGCCGGGCCGGAACCGGCCGTACAGCGGCCCACCGCACCCCCCGTCGGCTAAGAGCGACCGGCAATAGGACTGGCGGGGCTGCGGCGCGCGCCCTGGCACCGCCCTAATGCCGGTCGCTCCAAGTCCTCGGGGTGGCCATGCGCCCGGCCCGACGGGCCGGGCATGACTACGCTGACCGCATGGCCGTCACCCCGTCCGGCGGAGCGCTGCCGCCGTCGCCGTCCGTGCCCGTCGCTCCAGGCGCAGAGGGTGGCGTACCCGGAATGCCGCGACGCCGCCTCAGCTGGCGACGGGCGCTGGTGCTCATCGGGGTGATCATCCTGATCGCGGCCTGCGCGATCTTCATGCTCTTCACGCTCGGCACCAGCCTCGGCCCGGAGGCGCTGCTGGTCGGTACCGCCGCGGCGGTGCTGCCGGTCCCGGTCCTGGTGGCCTGCTTCCTGTGGCTCGACCGCTACGAGCCCGAGCCGTTGAAGTACCTGGTCTTCTGCTTCGCCTGGGGTGCCTTCGTCGCCACCGCGGCCTCCCTGACGGTGAACGAGACGGCGGCCGGCTGGTTCGAGGACCAGGGCCTGCCCGTCGCTCTCACCGCCGTTCTGGTCGCGCCCTTCATCGAGGAACTGACCAAGACTCTCGGCCCGATCCTGCTGTTGATCTTCCGACGGCGGGAGTGGTCGGGCATCACCGACGGCCTCGTCTACTGCGGGCTGTCCGCGATCGGCTTCGCCATGGTGGAGAACATCCTCTACCTGGGCGGGTACGGCTACGCCTCGGGGGTCGAGCAGTACGGGCCGGCCACCGGAGCGCAACAGGTCATCGCCATCTTCATCGTCCGGATCCTGCTCTTCGGGTTCGCCCATCCGCTGTTCACCTCGATGGCCGGTATCGGGCTCGGTATCGCCGCACGGTCGGCGGACCGTCGGGTGCGCTTTTTCGCCCCGGTCGCCGGGCTGCTGCTGGCGATGATGCTGCACGGGACGTGGAACCTGCTGCCGACGTTGACCCAGGCCACCGGTCAGGTGCTGATCTCGCTCTTCGGCTTCGTCGGTGTGATGGTCCCGATCTTCTTCGGCATGGTCGGCCTGGCGGTGTGGCTGCGGGCCTGGGAGGGACGGCTCACCGAGCGGGTGCTGCCGGACTACGTCCGGGCCGGTTGGCTCACACCACCTGAGGTGGCCGCGTTGAGCAGCCTCGGCCGCCGACACGCGGCCCGGGTGTGGGCCCGGCGGGTGGCCGGCGACGCGGGTCTACGGGCGATGCGCGGCTACCAGTTCGCGGCGACCCGGTTGGCGCTGCTCCGGGACGGCGCCACCCGAGGTCTGGACCGACGCCCCGTCGACCGGGACCGGACGGTCCGGGAGGAACAGCAACTGCTCCACTCCATCGCCGCGTACCGGTCGTACTTCGTGGGCCGGGACCCGCAGTCACCGGTCGGCGTCTGGGACGGGCACCGCTACCACCTGCGGTTCCCGGACGGTTCGCAGCGGGCGGTGGAGGCCCCCGAGGAGCCGGTGGTCCCGATCCCGGTGGTGCTCACCCCGCCGCCCCCGCCGCCCCCGTTTCCCACTGGCTACGGCCACCCCGGCTGGTACGGCCCCCGTCCCGCTGCCCCCTGGCCACCCGGCCACCGCTGAGCGTCCCGTCGGCCCGGTTCCGGCCCGGCCGGTGACCGGGCCGACCAACAGGTGACCGGGCCGACCGCTCGCTGGGCTCACGTCATCAGGCTGGTGAGGAAGTCTCCGAGCCCCTGGGCCATCATCATCAGGGCCGCACCGATGGCCTTGAACATCTGTGCGGCGCCCTCCGGCCGGAACGCCATGAAGTAGATCAGAAACGCGAGGCTTCCCCAGGCCAGCACCTTTTTCACGAATACCGGCATCGTCCCTCCCCAGGCCGGTGGTGCGGCTGGCTTCCCGCCGGGGAGCGCGGCAAACGACGCGCGGGCCGTTCGAGGGGCCCGAAGCCGGTCAGAGGTAGAGACCTGTCGCGTTCTCCTCGATCCGCTCGGCGGCCACCGCGTGCACGTCGCGTTCGCGCAGCAGCACGTAGCCACGGCCGTGCAGCTCGACCTCGGATCGGTCATCGGGGTCGAAGAGCACCCGGTCGCCGGAGACGATGGAGCGTACGTTGGGCCCGACCCCGACGGCGGTGGCCCACGCCAGGCGTTTGCCCACCGCCGCGGTGGCAGGAATCACGATGCCGGCGCTGGAACGCCGCTCGCCTTCGCTGCCCTCCATCCGCACCAGCACGCGGTCGTGCAGCAGCCGGATGGGCAGGCCGGAGTCGAGGTTCGGATCGGCGGTCACGCCGCAGACGCTACCGTGTCGTCCGCCGTGGGCCGTCGGTGGTCACCGGGTTAGCGGACCGGCCGGGCGGGGCACTGTGGGTGGCGAATTCGTCCTACCGTTGCCTGGTCGGGCGTATCCTGTCCGACCTGACGCAGTGCGCAGGCCGATCTGCCGGGAGGTGCGCTTGAGCCGCTTCGAGCGGATACGCGGACGGCTGCGTCGCGCGTACGAGTCGGGCCGGGAATCGGTCAGAGCGGGTCGCCAGAGTCCCGCCGATGTCTCGGAGCCGCCCGGCCTGGCGTCGCCGTCGAGCCCTGGGCCGGTAGCGCCGGCGGCGGCGACGGTGGTCGGTGCCGAGACGCCCACCCCGCTGCACAACTCCACCTCCAGTCGGGACGACGCCGACGTGCCGCACGCACTGCGGATCGCCGCCGCGTGGTGCTGGCGGCTGATCGTCATTGGCATCGTCTTCTGGGCGCTGCTGAAGCTCGTCGGCACGATCAGCATCGTGATCATCCCGTTGGCGGTGGCGCTGCTGCTGTCGGCGCTGCTGGCACCCGCGGTCGGCTGGCTGCTGCGGGCCCGCCTGCCGCGATCTCTGGCGACCGCGGTGGTGCTGGTGACCGGGCTGGCCGCGGTGATCGGCACGCTCACCCTGGTGGTCAACGAGTTCATCAAGGGCGTTCCGGAACTGACCGCGAAGTCGACCCAGGGGTTGCAACAGATCCAAGAGTGGCTCAAGACCGGGCCGCTGCACCTGTCCGACAACGACCTCGACCGGTACATCGAGGAGACCCAGCGGTGGGTCGACAACAACACCGAGCGGTTCACCAGCGGTGCCCTCTCCACCGCCGCCACCCTGGCCGAGGTGCTGACCGGCACGGTGCTGGTCCTCTTCGCCACCTTCTTCTTCCTGCGCGACGGCAACATCATCTGGCGGTTCCTGGTCCGGCTGCTGCCCGTTGCCGCACGCTGGAAGGTCGACGACGCCGGTCGGGCCGCCTGGGCGACGCTTGTCGCCTACGTCCGGGCGACGGTGCTGGTCGCCTTCATCGACGCCGTCGGCATCGGCATCTTCCTGGTCGTCTTCGACATCCCGTTCGCCTTTCCGCTGGCCGCCCTGGTCTTCCTCGGCGCGTTCATCCCGATCGTCGGTGCGACCCTCTCCGGGGGTGTGGCGGTGCTGGTGGCGTTGGTCGACAGCGGCCCGGTGACCGCGTTGATCATCCTGGGCGTGGTGATCGGCGTGCAGCAGGTGGAGGGGCACATCCTCCAGCCGCTGATCATGGGTAGGGCGGTCGCCATCCACCCGCTCGCAGTGATCATCGGTTTGGCGGCCGGCGTCGTCCTCGCCGGGATCACCGGCGCCCTGGTGGCGGTGCCCATCATCGCGGTGCTCAACACGGCGGTACGCCGCCTCGCCGCCCGGCGCGTTCCGGACACCCCGCCCGACGCCGTGGTCGTCGCCTCCCGGGCACCCTGACCCCGACCGCGCCACGTGTGGCCGGCGGTCGCCGGGCTGCGCCGTCAGCCCGCTCAGCTCGCCGCGAGGCGGGTCAGCGCGCCCCGGGCCACCTCCGGGCGGGTCGTGTACCAGAACGGGGGCAACGAGCGGCGGAGGAACGAGCCGTAGCTGCGGGCGGTCTCCAGTCGGGAGTCGAGCACCGCCACCACGCCCCGGTCACCGCTGGCCCGGATCAACCGGCCCACGCCCTGGGCGAGCCGAACCGCCGCGATCGGGACGCTCACCGCGGCAAAGCCGGAGCCGCCCTGCGCGTCGACCGCCGCCGCCCGGGCCGCAGCGAGCGGTTCGTCGGGGCGAGGAAACGGAAGCCGGTCGATCACCACCAGCTGGCACGAATCGCCGGGAACGTCGACGCCCTGCCACAACGACATCACCCCGAACAGGCAGCTCGACCGTTCCTCGCGGAAACGTCGGACCAGCAGCGGCAGTGTCTCCTCACCCTGAAGCAGCACCGGCAGGTCGGTCCGGGCGCGCAGCAGCTCCGCCGCCTGCTGCGCGGCCCGGCGAGAGGAGAAGAGCCCGAGCGTACGCCCGCCGAGCGCGGTGACCAGCGCGAGCAGTTCCTCCCCGGCAGCCTCGGGCAGCCCGGAAGCCCCCGGGCGGGGCAGGTGGGCGGCCACGTAGAGGATGCCCTGCCGGGGATAGTCGAACGGCGAGCCAACGTCCAGTGAACGCCACCCGAGCCCGGAGTCCGTCAACCCGTCGGCGGGGTCCGGCGGGGGCGGTGTCGTAGCACGCGCCGGAACGTCCGGCGTGGACGGTCGCCGGGTGGTCTGGGCGAGGGCGGCGGCGGCCGGCGACGGGGGGCCGGGCGGAGGCGAGTCGAGGCCCAGTGCCCGGGCGACCGTGTCGAACCGCCCGCCGAGCGCGAGCGTGGCCGAGGTGGCCACCACGGTCCGCTCGTCGTAGAGGTGGGTGGCCAGGGTGCCGGCGACCGAGAGCGGCGCCACCACGAGTGCCCGCCGTCCGGTCACGTCGTTGCGCTCCACCCAGGCCACGTCGTGCTCGGCCTCCTCCAGCAACCGCTGAGCGGTGGTGGACAACTCGTCGAGGACAGCCTTGGCCTGCTGCTTGCGTACCGGGTCGGGGTCGTCGGCCTTGACGTCGCCGATGCTGTCCAGGGCGGTACGGGTGGCGGCGTCCAACAGCGTGCAGGCCTCCCGCAGCGGGCCGGGCAGCCCGCTCGTGATCCGCCCGACCGGTGCCTCGGCCAACCCGACCGCGAGGGCGTCACCCGATGCGGTCAGCGCTTCGGCCGTCTCCGGGCGCAGCAGCGGCCGCGCCCGCCGGGCGGACCTGTCGATCAGCTCCGGGGTCAGCTCCGCCTGGGCTGCCGAGGAGACCCGGTCCGCCAGTTCGTGGGCCTCATCGACGACCAACAGCCGGTGCGGCGGGACGATGTGTCGGCCGGCGAGCATGTCGACCGCGAGCAGGCTGTGATTGGTCACCACGATGTCCGCCTCCCGGGCCCGGGCCCGGGACGCCTCGGCGAAGCACTCCGCACCGTACGGGCAGCGGGACGCGCCGACACACTCGCGGGCGGGCATGGAGACCAGCCGCCACGTCTGGTCGTCGACGCCCGGGTCCAACTCGTCGCGGTCACCGGTGTCGGTCTCCAGGGCCCAGTCCCGCAGGCGCTGAACCTGCTTGCCCAGCCGGCCTGCCTCACCGAGCCAGCGGGTGCCGCCGGGGCGCTCGGCCGGGGCGTCGAAGAGGGTGTCCTCCGGCTCGTCCGCCGTGGAGTTCTCCAGCCGGGCGAGGCAGAGGTAGTGGTGGCGGCCCTTCAGCACGGCGAACGTGGGGCGGCGTCGGAGCAACGGTTCGACGGCGTCGGCCAACCGGGGCAGGTCGTGCTCCACCAGCTGGGACTGCAACGCCAGGGTGGCGGTGGAGACCACCACGGGGCCGTCCACAGTCAACGCCGGGGCGAGGTACGCCAGGGACTTGCCGGTGCCCGTGCCGGCCTGCACCAGCAGGTGGTCACCGGTGCTGACGCATTCCTCGATCGCCGCGGTCATCCGCTGTTGGCCCGGACGGGCCGTGCCGCCGGGGACGGCGCCGACCGCAGCGGACAACAGCTCGGCTCCGCCCGGCCGGTCGCCCCGCCGACGTGCCTTGTCGCGGGCGGTGCCGGTGGCGGTGGCGGTGCGGGGCGGAGTCACCGTGGCACGGTACCCGCCGGGGCGGACGCGGTCGGTACCGAGCAGGCCGTGTCGCGGTCGCGCGGCACGGAATATCGCCATGTCGTCCGGCTAACTTCCTGACGGCGAGGCGTGGGCGGAATCGGCTAGGGTGCGACTCATGCCGAGCGACGTGATCCGTGTGATCTACCGCAAGTTCGACGGCAGCGCCCACCGCGACTACCCGGCCCGTCGGTTGGCCGAGGACGACCTCGGCATCTGGCTCGGCGTGCCGGCCGGCACCAGCTCGGTCTACCACGGCCGGCCGTCGGTCGAGCAGATTCCCTTCGTGCTGCTGGTGCCCCACCACGCCTGGTGGACAGGCATGTTCAACCCGCCGCCCCGGACCAGCGAGGTCTACTGCGACATCGCCAGCCCGGCCCGGTGGGAGGGCGAGGACACTGTTCATCTGATCGACCTCGACCTGGACGTGGTCCGGCGTCGCGAGACCGGCCTGGTCGAGCTGCGCGACGAGGACGAGTTCGCCGAGCACCGGGCCCGCTTCGGGTATCCCGATGACCTGGTGGTGGAGGCCGAGGCGGCGGCGCGCTGGCTGTTGGGCGCGCTCGGGGATGGCACGGAGCCCTTCGCCACCTCGTACCGCAAGTGGCTGGCCCTGGTGGTCTGACCGCTGCCGGCGCACGGACCGTCCCCGGCATCGCCGGCCCCGTCCCCGGCACGATGCGACTCCGCCGCGCGGACCGGCGGCCGCCGGGTGATGATGCTCCGATGGTGGACGACGGTGGCTTTGACGTGGTGGCGCCGACCGGCGGCGCGGTACGCGACCTGCTCCGGGTACGGCCCGGTGGCCCGGTGGACCTAGCGGAGATCGATCCCCGCTCGACTCCGGGGTTGCCCGGCCCGGAGGTGACCGGGCCGGACCGCAAGACCTGGGCCCGCCGTCAGCTCGCCCGGCTGGGTGCGGGGCTGGCCCGGCAGCAGGAGATGCTCTTCGCCGGCGCGAAGGTCGACCCGGGTGCCGGCCGGCGGGTGCTGCTGGTGCTCCAGGCGATGGACTGCGGTGGCAAGGACGGCACGGTCAAGCGGGTGGTCGGGGCGATGAATCCGCTCGGCGTGCACATCCGGGCGTTCGGCCCGCCGACCGCCGAGGAACTGCGGCACCACTTCCTGTGGCGGATCCGCCGGGCCCTGCCGCCGCCGGGCAACCTGGGGGTCTTCAACCGCTCGCACTACGAGGACGTGCTGGTGCCCCGGGTCCAGGAGCGGGCTCCGGAGGAGGTCTGGCGACCCCGGTACGCGGAGATCGGCGAGTTCGAGCGGGAGTTGACCGACGCCGGGGTGACCGTGGTCAAGGTTTTCCTGCACATCTCGAACGCCGAGCAGGCAGAGCGGCTGCTGGCCCGCCTGGACGATCCGACCAAGCACTGGAAGTACCACCCGTCCGACGTCGACGCCCGGGCCAGGTGGGACGACTACCAGGCCGCGTACGCCGAGGTGCTCGCCAGGTGCGGTACGGACCTGGTGCCGTGGTACGTGGTGCCGGCGGACCGCAAGTGGTACCGGGACTGGGCGGTGGCGCACCTGCTGCGTGAGACGTTCGACACTCTTGATCTGGGGTATCCGCCAGCCGACTTCGACATCGAGCGGGAACGCGAGCGACTGCTGGGAACCACGGGGCCGGTGAAGGTGAACGGAAGTTGAACGAGCGGTGAATGCTATCTGGCCAGGGGTGGGCCGAATAATCGCCGATCTGACGGTTCCCTAGCATTCCCTCAGCAGGGCGCCGAAGCGACGGCCGCCACCCCTTCCACCCGACACGACGAGGTCCGTGCTGTGAGGTTTTCCTTCCGCCCCAACGAGGGCGCTTTCTACGAGCTCTTCACCAGGGCCGCGCAGAATCTGGTCCGGGGTACCGAGCTGCTCAACGAGCTGGCCCTGCCCGATGTCGAGGTGCAGTCGGTGAGCGAACGGCTCACCGAGGTGGAGCACGACAGCGACCAGATCACCCACGATCTGTACAAGAAGATCAACTCCACCTTCGTCACGCCCTTCGACCGCGAGGACATCTACCGGCTCGGTTCCCTCCTGGACGACGTGATGGACCACCTGGAGGCGGTGGGCAACCTGCTCTACCTCTACGGGCTGACCAAGCTGCCGTCGCTGCCCCGGGAGATGCACGAGCTGGTGCACGTGCTCGACCAGCAGGCGAAGCTGACCGCCGACGCGATGCCCCGGCTCAAGTCGATGAAGGATCTTGAGGATTACTGGATCGAGATCAACCGGCTGGAGAACGACGGCGACCAGGCCTACCGGATGCTGCTGGTGCGGCTCTTCTCCGGTGAGTACGACGCGCTGACCGTGCTGAAGATGAAGGAGGTCGCCGACGAGCTGGAGGCCGCCTGCGACGCCTTCGAGCACGTCGCCAACACGGTCGAGACCATCGCGGTCAAGGAGTCCTGATCCTGTGAGTCCCGAGCTCATCGCCGTGCTGGCGGTGATCGGGGTGGCCCTGGTGTTCGACTACACCAACGGCTTCCACGACGCCGCCAACGCGATCGCGACCAGCATCTCCACCCGGGCGCTGACACCCCGGGTCGCCCTGGCCATGGCCGCGGTCGGCAACTTCATCGGCGCCCACTTCGGCGCCGAGGTCGCCAAGACCGTCGGCAGCGGCCTGGTCGAGCTGCCCACCGGCGTCTCCAGCCTCGGCATCGTCTTCGCCGGCGTGATCGGCGCGATCACCTGGAACCTCATCACCTGGTACTTCGGCCTGCCCTCGTCGTCCTCGCACGCCCTGATCGGTGGCCTGGTCGGCTCGACCGTGGCCGCCTCCGGCACCGTGCTCTGGACCGGGATCGGCGAGAGCGTGATCATCCCGATGATCCTGTCGCCGATGGTCGGCTTCATCCTCGGCTACATCGTGATGATCGCGGTGCAGTGGGTCTTCCGGAACGGGCACCCGGGCAAACTCAACCGCGGTTTCCGCTGGGCACAGACCGCCTCGGCGGCGGCCATGTCGGTCGGCCACGGCATGCAGGACGCAGCCAAGACCATCGGCATCGTGGTGCTCGCCCTCTTCGTGGGCGGCTACCAGGACGATGCCACCTACATCCCGGAGTGGGCGTTCTGGACCTCGGCGGCCGTGCTGGCGGCCGGCACCTACGCCGGCGGCTGGCGGATCATCCGGACCCTGGGGCGGAAGATCATCGACCTGCGCCCGCCGGAGGGATTCGCGGCCGAGACCGTGGCCAGCGGCGTGCTCTACTTCAACGCCCTGGTGCTCGGTGCGCCGATCTCGACCACGCACACGATCACCTCGGCGATCATGGGTGTCGGCGCCACCAAGCGGCTCTCCGCCGTGCGCTGGGGCGTGGCCGGCAACATCATCGGCGCCTGGATCCTGACCTTCCCGGCGGCCGGCTCGATCGGTGCCCTGATGTACTTCCTGGTCCGTCCGATCTTCAGCTGAGCTGTGTCAGCGGGCCCCTGGGGCGGCCAGGGGCCCGCTGACCGGCCGTCAGATGTAGGAGACGCCGATCTGGGCGCGGATGTCGTCCAGCAGGCCCATGATCTCCAGGGTGGCCGAGTGCGGTACCAACGGGCTCTCGGTCAGCCCCTCGGCCAGGCACCGCTGCACCTCGATGGCCTCGTGCTGGTAGCCCGAGCCAACCAGCTCCTCGGTGATCGTCTCCGGCTCCGCGTCGCCCCGGTACAGGGTGAACCCGTTGGGTCGGAAGAACGGCTCGGGTAGATCGATCCGTCCGGTGCTGCCGGTGATCGAGGCGGTGAGCCCGGTGGCCCCCACCATGCCGCAGCTCAACGTGGCCACGGCACCGGAGTCGTAGCCGAAGACCAGGCCGGTGTTCTCGTCCGTGCCCTCCGGACCCAGCTTCGCCCAGGACCGTACGTGCTGCGGCGCGCCCAGCAGCAGGTGAGCCAGGCTGATCGGGTAGACGCCGAGATCCAGCAGAGCGCCGCCGCCCAGCGCCCGGGCGCGCATCCGGTGCTCGGGCGGGAAAGGGCCGGCCACGCCGAAGTCGGCCCGGACCCCGGTCAGGGTGCCGATCGCGCGGTCGGCGATCAGCTGGCAGGCCCGCCGGATGAGCGGGTTGCACCGCATCCACATCGCCTCCATGAGGAAGACCCCGGCGGCGCGGGCGGTGTCGATGAGTTCGGTGCTGGTGGCCAGGTCGAGGGTGAACGGCTTCTCCACCAGCACCGGCCGGCCGGCGGTGAGGCAGGTCAGGGCCGCCTCGTGGTGGGCGGCGTGCGGAGTGGCGACGTAGATCACATCGACGTCGGCGTCCGCAGCCAGTTCCGCCCAGGAGCCGTACGCCCGTGGTACGCCGTGCCGGTCCGCGAAGCGTGCCGCGGTCTCGGCGGTGCGGGAACCGACCGCGACAAGCTCGGCCCCCGGCACCAGCCGGAGGTCCTCGGCGAAGCGGGCGGCGATGTGGCCGGTGGCCAGGATGCCCCAACGAGTCATGGCGCGACGCTACCGAAGATCAGCAGCGGGCTGTACTGGGCATCCACGGGTCGGGACCAAGGGCCTAGTCTCGGCGTATGACGATCGACAGTGGCTTCCCGGTGCCGCCCGCGCTGGTGGAGCACGCCCGCCGGTTCCGGGCCTCCGGCGCGGTGCCGGCGGTACCCAGGGTGGCCGCCACCGTGCTGCTGCTCCGCCCGGCCGACGAGGGCTTCGAGGTCTACCTGATCCGCCGGGTCGCGGCGATGGCGTTCGGCGGCATGTACGCCTTCCCCGGCGGTGGAGTGGACCCCTCAGACTCCACCACCCACCTGGACTGGGCCGGCCCGCCACCGGCGGACTGGGGGGTACGCCTCGGGCTGGCCCCGGCGGCGGCGCAGGCGGTGGTCTGCGCGGCGGCCCGCGAGGTCTTCGAGGAGGCGGGGGTGCTGCTCGCCGGGCCGGACGCGACGCGGGTCGTCGGCGATGTCAGCGACGACGGCTGGGAGGCCGCCCGGGCCGACCTGGAACAGCGGCGAACCGGCTTCGCCGACCTGCTCGCCGGGCGCGGGCTCACCCTCCGGTCGGACCTGCTGCTGCCGTGGAGCCGCTGGGTGACCCCGGAGTTCGAGCCACGTCGGTTCGACACGTACTTCTTCGTGGCGCTGCTGCCCGAGGGACAGCGGACCCGCGACGTCTCCGGTGAGGCCGACCACACGCTGTGGGTCCGGCCCGTCGAGGCAGGCCGGCAGGCGGTGGCCGGCGACCTGACCATGCTTCCGCCGACCCTGGTCACCCTCGGCGAGATGGCCGCCTGCACCGATCTCGCCGCGGTGGCAGCGGCGGCGGCGGACCGCGACGCGGTCACCCCGATCACGCCCCGGCTGGATCTTTCCGACCCCGACCGGCCCCGGTTCTACCTGCCTCGACCGGATCAGCCGAGCTGGTAGTTGACATGGGCGGACCAGCGGGCGAAGCCGAGCCGCTCGTAGAGCGCCACCGCGCCGGTGTTCGACTCGTCGACGTAGAGCATCACCCGGTCCAGTCCGCGTCGGTCGCGCAGGTACGCCAGCCCGGCCCTGGTCAGGGCCCGGCCGAGCCCGCCGCCGTGCGCGGCGGGCTCCACCCCGAGCACGTACACCTCACCGATGCGGGCGGAGCCGGGTCGCTCGTGCACCTTGGTCCAGTGGAAGCCGAGCAGCCGGCCGGTCGCCGACTCGACGGCGAGCAGGAAGCCGGCCGGGTCGAACCACGGTTCGGTGAGGCGTACCCGCAGGTCATCGGCGGTCCACCGGCCCTGCTCCGGATGGTCGGCGAAGGCCCGCGCGTTGAGCGTCAACCAGGCCTCGTCGTCGCTGCCGGGGCGGAACGCGCGCAGCGTCACCCCGTCGGGCAGGCGCGGTTCGGGCAGCGGCGCGGCGAGCGGTCGACGTAGCTGCCAGAGCACCCGGGCGCGGTGAAATCCGAGGTCGACCGCGAGGGCAGCGGCCGAGGGGTGGTCGCCGTGCGCCCACGCCCGCAGCGGCCCGGCGGCAGTGGCCAGCACCCCCCGGGCCAGCGCCCGTCCGGTACCGCGCCGCCGGTACGCCGGGTGCACCATCAGCTCCACGCCGACGCCGCTGTCGGGGTCGGTCGTGTCGAGGTGCGCGTACCCGGTGAGCGTGCCGTCGGTGGAACGGGCAACCAGGTGGCTCGCGGCAGCGTGCTCGTCGCGCAGGCGGAGCAGCACGTGCTCGTCCATCGGGTCCGCCCCGTCGGCGTCGCCGGCCGTCCGGGCGAGCGCCAGCACTTCGGTGATCTCCGCCGGGCCGAGTCGGTCGACGCGGCTGACCTGGTCGATGCCCGACTGGGTGCTGCTCATCGCATCACCGTAACCGCACCGGAGGTGCGCCGCCCGGAGGGACGGTTGGTACCCCCGTCACAGGCCGCGCGGTGGCAACGCCTGAACGTCGAACCGGCCGGCCAGCTCCGGCAGGATCCGGTACAACGAGTTGACGGTGCCCTGACGGTCGCCGCCCGCGTCGTGCAGCAGGACGATCGAGCCGGGTCGTACCCCGTTGATCACGGAGGCGGCGATCCGGGTGGCGCCCGGCGCCCGCCAGTCGGACGGGTCCAGCGTCCAGTGCAGCGGTGCCATGCCGAGGTCACGGGAGACGGAGATGACCGAGTAGGTCCAGGCGCCGCCGGGCTGCCGGTACCAGGCGATCGGCGCGTCGGGCACGGCGGCGCGGATCGCCTCGCTGGTCCGCAACAGGTCGGCGCGGATCCACTCGGCCGACCGGGCACCGAGGGCGACGTCATGGTCCCAGCTGTGATTGCAGAGGGTGTGTCCCTCGGCGACGATCTGCTCGACGAGCCAGGGGTACGCCTGGGCGTTCTTGCCGACCACGCAGAAGGTGGCCGTGACGTGGTACTCACGCAGGATCGCGAGGACCTGAGGGGTGTAGTCGGGGTGCGGTCCGTCGTCGAAGGTGAGCGCGACACCGGCGCTGCCGGTGCTCACTCGGGTGCCCATCGGGCCGACGGTCGGGTCCTGCCCCTGCTCGTCGGTGTGCTGCGACCCGTCCGGCCCGGCGTCGGGTGAGCGGGTGGCGTCGGGCTCGGCGTCGATGGGGGCCGACTGGTCCGCGTACTCGGGGTGATCGGCGCCGGTCGCGGTGACGGCGGTGTCGGTCCGCGAGGCCTCCGGCACCAGGCTTCGTCCGAGCAGGTACGCCGAGCCGAGGACCGCCGTCACCACGAGCGTGATGATCCCGACGGCCCGTGCCGCCCCCACCTGGTTACCGCCCACCGATGCCCCCCGCTGGTCAACTGGCAGTCACCATAAGGCGCACTAGTCGACCAAAAGGGGCATATAGGAAATTAGCCTTCGACGGTGAGGGCCCGCATCGGTAGCGGCGCGTGCTCGGCGGCCTCCGGCAAGGTCCGTGACGATGGCACCACGAACTTGTAACCCACCTGCCGGACGGTGCCGATCATCGACTCGTACTCGGAGCCGAGCTTGGCGCGCAGGCGACGCACGTGCACGTCGACCGTCCGAGTGCCGCCGAAGTAGTCGTAACCCCACACCTCGCGCAGCAGCTGGTCGCGGGTGAACACCCGCCCCGGGTGCTGGGCGAGGAACTTCAGCAGCTCGAACTCCTTGTAGGTGAGGTCGAGTGGGCGGCCCTTGAGCTTCGCCGCGTAAGTGTCCGGATCGATCATCAGCTCGCCGGCCCGGATGGATCCGCCCGCACCGGCGGTCGCGTTGCTCAGCCTGCCGACCGCGAGCCGCAGCCGGGCCTCCACCTCGGCGGGGCCGGCGGAGGCGAGGATGACGTCGTCGACGCCCCAGTCGGCGTTGAGCGCGATCAAGCCAGCCTCGGTGACCACCGCGACCAGCGGCACGCCGAGCCCGGTGGCGTGCAGCATCCGGCAGGTGGCCCGGGCCTCGCTCAGCTCGGAGCGGGCGTCGACCAGCACGGCGTCCGGGCTCGGTCCAGCGACCAGGGTGCGGACATCGCGCGGTGCGGTGCGAACCGAGTGCGGCAGCAGGTCCAGTGCCGGTAGCACTGCGGATGGTTCGCCTGCCCGTGCCGTCACCAACAGCAGGATCTCCACGATCACCTCCGTCCCGGCGGCCCGTTGCGGCCGCGCGCGACCAGCGGCACTCCTGCGGGGTGTGGCGCTGGGAACTTCCGTGGGTCCCGGCGTCGCTGACGGGCGGGTTTCGCCGTTGAGCGTAACCGATTGCTCGCGTACGACCCTGGCGCGGTTTCCTCTTTGCCCTATCTGCCCCTGATCGCGGCCCAGGTTTTAACGTCGCGGAAACGCTGGCACCCGCGATGTGAGGTTGGTCTGGCACGATCGGTGGGTGTTTCCCTCCAACTCGCCCGAGACCGGCCGTGACCCGTGGACCGAGGATCCGTCCGCCCCGGGAGGCTCGGCACCGCGCACCGGTCCGGCCGTGGAGACCGACGAGCGGCCCTCGCGTGGCCCCCGCCGCCTGCGCCGCGGCGGTTCGGCTCGCCGCGCCGACGACGAGGCGGATGCGGACGACGAGGCGGAGGAACCACCTGTCGAGGTACGCCGGCAGCTCTCCCTCGCCATCGGCGGCTTTGCCGCGCTGCTCGGTCTCGGCCTGGTCGTCGCCGCGCAGACGTCCATTCCCGGGCACCGGCTGCCCTTCACCCTCGTGGTGCTCGCCGTGCAGGCGCTGTTCGTGCTCGTCTGGACCATGGTCACCCGGCCACCGGCACTGGCGGTCGTCCTCGGGGTCGGCGCGGTGACCGCGGTGGCCGCCGACGTGGTGGCCGTACGGTCGGCTGAGGCCCGGTTGGCGCCGCTGCTCTACCTCGCGGTCGGCGGGGTGCTCGCCGCGGTGCTCGGTCAACTGGTCCGACGGGTGGACCGGGTCCGGGTGACCGACTCGCTGCGGACCACCGCGACCATCGTGTTCGGAGTGGTCGCGTTGGCCACGCTCATCATGCTCAGCCGGATCCCGGCGGGTACCCAGGCGATCGCCGTCTGCCTGACCGCGGCCGGCGTGGCGCTCACCGTCGCCCGGGTGACCGACGCCGTCGCGGCCTGGCCGAGGCTGGCGCCCCAGGTGCCCAGGGGGGCGGCGGGGGTGGTCGGCGGCGCGATGGTCGGCACGCTGATCAGCGCGCTTCTCGGGGGCTACCTGGTAACCCCGTTCACACCTACCCGGGCCGCGATCATCGGCCTGGTGGCGGCCGTCGTCGCCGTGCTGGCCGACCTCGCCGTGAGCTACGCGGAGGCGGGCCGACTGATGGCTGGTGAAGTGCCGTCGGTCTGGGCCGTACGGCACGTGCAGGGGCCACTCGGCGGCGTCGCGATGGCGGCGCCAGCCGCGTACCTGATGTGTCGGCTAGTGCTCTGACCGTCAGCGCGGGCGAGCGTCCCGCCGCGCGATTGAGGAATCCGGACCACGGGTACCACCGGTCCACCACTGGCGGCATCGAGGTACGACGAGACAGGAGACGGTGTGGAGCAGGAGCAGACGTACGAACGGCGGCCGCGGCGACGTGGACGCAAGGTGCTGATCGGGTTCGTCGTCCTGCTGCTCGTACTCGCCGGACTGATCGCCATCGCCGACCGGGTGGCGGCGAGCATGGCCGAGCGCACCATCGCCGACGAGGTGCGCCAGCAGGTCGCCGAGCAGGGCGCCCAATCCTCGCCACCCGAGGTCGAGGTGGGCGGCTTCCCGTTCCTCACCCAGGTGCTCGACGGCCGGTACGAGCGCATCTCGATCAAGCTGCGGGACGTGCGGGCCTCGGTGCAGGGCGACGCGGTCGCGCTGCCCAGCCTGGACGTCGACGCCCGAAACGTGCGTGCCTCGCTGGACACCCTGCGCACCGGCCAGGGTGAGGTCGTGGCCGAGACGGTCAACGGCACCGGCACCATCAGCTACCAGAGCCTGTCGGCCCTGCTCGACCGGGAGGGGCTGACCCTCGGTGAGCGGGACGGGCAGCTCGCCGTCACCGCCCCGGTGGACATCCTCGGCCAGCGGTTGACCGTCACCGGCACCGCCGACATCGTCGTCGGTGAGCAGGGGCAGGTAGCCCTACAGTTCGACGACCTGGACGCCGAGGGGCTGCCGGACGTGCCGTTGGCCCGCACCCTGGTGAGCAACTTCGCCCGCAGCATCTCGGTCGACGTGCCCCTGCCGGAGTTGCCGTTCCAGCTCACCGTCCGCGAGGTCCGGCCGCAGCCGCAGGGGCTGACGGTGACCGCCGACGCACGGGACGTGCCGATCAACTCGGTCGGCTGACCACCGGGTCGGCGTCCCGGATGCTGGTCGGCCCGATAGAGATATCTGGGATCGCTGGTAGGCTCCCTGCTCATGGGGACGCTCCTCACCAAACGGCGCGCGGTCGACCTGTGCCGCGTGGCCACCTGCCTGTGTCGCCCCGTCATCTGACGGCGGGGCTGGCTCGGGCCGCCTAGCGGCCAAGGCACCAGGGGCACGCGTACCTCGTTCCCGGTGCACCCCACCGGACGCCCGGCAGCGGCGCCGTCGCACGAACCCGTGATCCGTTCCGAGCTATGGGTCCCGCGCGTGGTGCGACACCTTGACATCCCGATCTCCGCGCGCTGGCTCACCATCCATCCTCACCAGGGAGTGATCTGATGAGTCGCGACACCGCACTCGTCTCGGCCGAGTGGGCCGAGAAGAACCTCGACGCCCCGGGCGTCGTCTTCGTCGAGGTCGACGAGGACACCTCGGCCTACGACTCCGGCCACATCGCCGGTGCCATCAAGCTGGACTGGAAGAACGACCTCCAGGACCCGGTCCGCCGGGACTTCGTCAACAAGACCCAGTTCGAGGCGCTGCTGTCCGAGCGGGGCATCGGCAACGACGACATCGTCGTCCTCTACGGCGGCAACAACAACTGGTTCGCCGCGTACGCGTACTGGTACTTCAAGCTCTACGGCCACCGCGACGTCAAGCTGCTCGACGGTGGTCGTAAGAAGTGGGAGCTGGACGCCCGGCCGCTGGTGACCGACGCCGTGACCCGCCCGGCGACGCAGTACGTCGCCAGCGAGCCGGACACCAGCATCCGAGCCTTCCGGGACGAGGTCGTCGACGCGATCGGCACCAAGAACCTGGTCGACGTGCGTAGCCCCGACGAGTACGCCGGCCGCCTGCTCGCCCCCGCCCACCTGCCGCAGGAGCAGGCACAGCGCGGCGGCCACATTCCGACCGCGATCAGCGTGCCGTGGTCGAAGGCGGCCAACGAGGACGGCACGTTCAAGTCCGACGACGAGCTGCGCAAGATCTACGGCGAGGCCGGGCTGGACGACGGCAAGGAGACCATCGCCTACTGCCGCATCGGCGAGCGTTCGTCGCACACCTGGTTCGTGCTCCAGGAGCTGCTCGGCCACCGCAACGTGAAGAACTACGACGGATCGTGGACCGAGTACGGCTCGCTGGTCGGTGTGCCGGTGGCGCTGGGCGATGAGCCGGGGGAGGCCTGAGATGACCGCACCCACCGCAGCAAGCACCGCCGCCGCCGGCTGCGCGGCTCCCGATCAGGCCGCCCCGCTGCCGGCCGGCCTCGACCTGGAGCGGGAGACCGTCATCACCGGCCTCGTCCGCTCCGCGGAGGGCGAGGCGGTGCCGGGCGCGTACGTCCGTCTGCTCGACTCGACCGGTGAGTTCACCGCCGAGGTGGTGACCTCGCCGGCCGGCCAGTTCCGCTTCTTCGCCGCGCCCGGCGCCTGGACGTTGCGGGCGCTCTCCCGCCAGGGCAACGGAGACACCACAGTGACCGCCGGCCGCGGCATCAACGAGGTGGCCGTCACCGTCACCGACTGAGCTCCGATCGGCCTCGTGGCCCGCATCCCTCCCAAGAGGAATGCGGGCCACGCTCCGTCTGAGCCCTACCCGCCGTGCGCATCGCCCCGCCCTGCGCACTCCCCGCCGTGCCCCCGCCCTGCGCACTCCTCGCCGTGCGCACCGCCCTGCGCTGCGCATCGCCCCGCCCTGCGCGCTGAGGCAGCAACTTTGCTGATGTTGCTGCCTCGAGGACGCCGGATACAGCAGTATCCCTGAAACTGCCGGGGTTCCGGGTGGGGCGTTGCGGGGTTCCCGGTGGGGCGTTGCGGGATTCCGGGTGGGGCGTTGCGGGGGTTCCGGGTGGGGCGTTGGCGGGGGTTGCGCGGGCGGGGTGTTGGGGTCGTGGCGGGGGGTTGAGAGCGGGATTGGGGCGGGGCGCTGGCCCGTGAGGGCCGGCGCCCCGCCGTTTGGTCAGGTCAGATTCCGGTGGCCCTGGTGCAGGTGGAGGCGGGCTCAAGGGCGAAGTCGAGCGTGCCGACGATGCCCGCCTCGATCCGATGGCGCTGTACCTGCGGCACCCAGCCGTCCTTAGCCACGATCACCTCGTAGCGGCCCTTCGGCAGCCACCAGGCGTAGCGCCCGTTGCCGTCGGCGGTGAGGGTCGTCCCGGTGCCGGCCGAGATCAGGTTCACCCGCACCGTCGCCGGGATACCGACCGTGACACCGCCGCAGGTGGTGCCGGTGACGGTGCCCCGGATCTTGCCCCAACTGGCCGGCGGCGACACGTTCATCTCCACCGAGATCGGGGTGACCGGGTAGGGGCTGTCGGAGGCGATGGCGAGTTCGCCCGCGTACCGGCCCGGTTGGGCGACGCCCGCCGCCTCGGTGGCCGTCAGGGTGACGGTCACCGTCCGCGACTCGCCCGGCGCGAGGGTGAAGGTGGCCGGGGAACTGTCCAGCCAGGGCAGGTCGGCCTCGGCTGCGCAGAGCTCCAGACCACCGAGCCGCTCGCTGTCCGCGCTGCCCACGAAGGAGCTGGGCGACCCTCCGATCTTGTACGCGCCACAGGTGGCGGCCCCCCGGTACCGGCTGAACCGGGCGTTGGGCAGGTCACGCCAGGCGCCGGTGACCGGGTCGAAGCCGACCGTTCGGTTGGTGACCGCCGTGGAGCCATCGGTCACCCCACCGGCCAGCACCAGCAGCCCGCCGGCCGCCGCGTACTGCGAGCCCCACAGCTCCAACGGCAGATCCGGCAGCGGACTCCAGGTGTCGCCAGCGGGGTCGTACCGGTAGGCGTCGGTGTACTCGGTGCTGCCCGTGCCACCGGCACAGTAGACCGAGGCGCCGATCCCGCCGCAGGCCAGCCACGACACCGGGTGAGGATAGGCGGCACCGGTGCTGAACGAGCCGGTGGCCGGGTCGAACACCACCAGACCGTCGCTGTCGGTGCAGGTGGCGTCGGCGCAGCCACCCACCAGGTAGACCTTCCCGCCGACCACGGCCGAGCCGGCCGCCGCGACCGGGGCCGGGTTGGTCGCTCCCGGCAGGGTGCTCCACGTGCCGCTGGCCGGGTCGAAGACGTCGACCGTGGCGACCGTGGCGTCGTCAGCGCCCCAACCTCCGATCACGTAGAGCTTGCCGCCGACCGCCGCCGCAGCGGGCTTGGACCGTACCGTCGGCAGATCGGGCAGGGCGGTCCAGGCACCCGGCGCAGGGTCGTACACCCATGCCTTGCGCTCGGTGCCGGTGCCACCGCCACCACCGACCGAGTAGATCTTCCCGTCCAGCCACGCGGCGGCGTTGTCGTAGATCGACGCCGGCAGCTTGGCGATCTCGGTCCACGCCTCGTCCTCGGCGGTAGCGGCCTGGGGTGCCGCCCCGCCGTACGGGGTGCCGGTGCGGGCCTTGCTGATCCCCTTCATCTTCTGCTCCCGCAGCGGCGCGCCGTCGCGCCTGAGCAGTTCGAACTGACCGGCCCGTTCCAGCAGGTCGACGCTGGCCGGCGCGGTACCGCTGTTACGAACCGTCACCCGGGTGGTGCGGCTGCTGCCGTACGGCTGATGTGACTCGATCGACGTCGGGCTGACCGTCAGCCGGCCGGCGGCGAGGGCGAAGTTGGCCCGCTTGACCCGGTCGGCGGTGACCGTCACCTCCTTGGTGACCGGCGCGTACGGGGTGCGGTCCGCGGTGAACGGGTGGGTGCCGGTGAGCCCGGAGAAGAGCCAGTAGAAGCCGTCCGGCTCGGCCGGGTCCTCGGGTGTGGCCGCCGAGACCGCCCGGTCCTCGGGACGGTGGTCGCTGGCCACCGTCACACCGTTGAGCGGGTCACCGGTGTTGCGGTCGGTGGTGGTGCCGACCACCAGCCCGCCGGGCACCGGCGAGCACTCGCGGTTGACCACCTCCACGTCGTCCACCTGCCACCACCAGGCGAAGGTGCCCTTGAACCGGAAGCGGACCAGCGCGGAAGCGGCGTTTGCGGCCGGGTCGAGCGGTACCTCCTCGATCCGGGGGCCGCGCCGGCTGGCGGTCTGGTGCCAGACGTTGGTCCAGTTCGCCCCGCCGTCGGTGGAAACGTCGATGTCGGCGGTGTCGCTGATGCCGACGGCTCGCCAGTCGCTGCGGAACCGCAGCACCGGTGCGGCCGTCGTGGACAGGTCGACCGGCGGGGCGATCAGGTCGGTGTCCTGCGTGTTGCCGGAGCCGAGGGCGTCGCTGTCGATGATGGCGAAGCCACCGCTGCCGCCGGTGAGGTTGCCCCGGGAGCGGGGGTCGTCGAAGACCCAGCCGCCGGAGGCGGTGCGGTTCTCCACTCTCCAGCCGGGCGGCGCGCTCGTGCCGTCGAAGCTCTCGGTGAGCAGCGGCGTGCCGAACTGTGCCGTGTAGCCGGCGGCGGTGCAGGCGGCATCGACGGGTACCGCCACGTTGACCTTGGTGGCGTCACCGCCGACCGCCACCTCACGGGTGACGGTGCGGTAGCCCGGGTACTGCGCGGTCACGGTCAGCCGGTACGAGGTGTTGCCGGGCAGGGTGACGGAGTAGCGGCCGGTCACCGGATCGGTGAAGACCGGCCCGCCGGGCCGGCCCGCCACCTCGATCTTGGCGTACAACGGCCAGCCGTGGCCGGAACCGTCGGTGACCTTTCCGCTCACCGTGACCGCCGGGGTGGCCAGCAGGGCGAAGTCCAAACTGACGGTGTCACCGTCGGGCACCGTGACGGTCGACGACTCGTCGGCGTAGCCGTAGGCGCTGACCGTGAGGGTGGTCTCGCCGGCCGGCAGGGTGAGCGCGTAGCGCCCGTCGGCGTCGGTGGTCGTGCTGCGGGTGCCGTCGGTCACCGTCGCGCCGGAGAGCGGGTCGTCGTCACCGGAGTCGGTGACCACCCCGGTGACCCGGCCGACCGGTCCACGGGGTGCGTCCCGCACCGCCGCGTACGCGTCGAGTCGTCCCTCACCGAAGACGTTGTTGTCGGCCGGCGTGCCACCGCAGGTGGTGGCGTCGACATCGCGGGCCGTACGGTCCAGCAGCTCCTCGGTCGCGGCGAGGTCCCCGCGCAGTCCGGGTGCCGCCGCCCAGAGCAGCGCCACCGTGCCGGCCACGTGCGGTGCGGCCATCGACGTGCCGCTGAACGAGGCGTATCCGCCGCTGGGGACGCTGGACCGGACGCTGCTGCCGGGTGCGGCGATGTTCGGCTTCAGCGGGTCGGTGCCGGAGCCGCGCCCGGAGAAACCGGCGATCACGTTGTTCACGTCGTACGCGCCGACGGCGTACGCGTCGGTGTAGTCACCCGGTGATCCGGCGCTGCCACAGGCCGGACCGTCGTTTCCGGAGGAGAAGACGGGGAACATGCCGGCGGCCCGCCAGGCGGCCACGGTCTGCTGGTACCAGGGGTCACCACCGTCGCCGCCCCAGGAGTTGTTCACGATGTCGGGCCGCAGGTCCGGCCGGGGATTCTGGCCGTTGGCGTCGGTGGGCGCGAGCACCCACTGGCCGGCGGCGAGCAGCGAGGCGTCGGAGCAGTCGTTCGACTCGCAGCCCTTGGCGGCGATCCACTTCGCGCCGGGGGCGACGCCGATCTGGTTGCCCGCGCCGTCGTCACCGACCATGGTGCCCATGGTGTGGGTGCCGTGGTCGTTGTTGTCGCAGGGCGCGGTGCCGGCGCACACACCGGCCGGATCGAACCAGTTGTACGCGTGGTCGAAGCTGCCACCGCCGAGGTTGCCCCGGTAGGAGCCGACGAGGGCGGCGTGGTCGTAGCGCACGCCGCTGTCGATGTTCGCCACCACGAGGCCCTCGCCGCGGACGCCGAACTCGTCCCACACCCGCGGCGCGCCGATGTTTGTCAGTCCCCACTCGACGGCGGCGGTACGCGCCCGAGCGGTCTCGGTCGCGGTCGGCCGGACCAGCGGGTAGCTGCGGCTCGGTTCGATCCGGGCCACTTCGGGCCGGCGGGCGATCTCGTCGAGCAGTGCCTTGTCGCCCTCGACCCGCACCGCGTTGGCGATCCAGTACGCGGTGTGCGGCACCTTGCGCTCGTCGAGCAGCGTACGCAGGTCGCGTTGGGTGCGGGTGGCCGTGGTGGTGAGCAGACGGTGCACCTCGCCGGCCCGGGCGTCGGGGTCACGCAGCCGGCTGGCCTGTGCCAACGGCGCGGTGTCGGCCAGGTAGACCAGGAAGGGTGCGGTCGACGTGGTGCCGAGCTGGTCGAGCAGCGCCGGGTCGACGGCGGCCCGGTGCGCCACCGGCGGTTGGGCCGGCGCGGCGAGCGCGGGCTGGCCGGTGACGGCGAGCACGGCAGCGGTCAACACCGCCACCGCCCGCCATCGTGGCGACCGGGTGGATGGTCGTGTGAACAATGTTCCTCCCCACGTCGTCGGTCCCGATCCGTTCGGGCCCGCACACCCGCGCGCCGCGACGCGGCTGCGCGCAGCGGCCGGGGCGATGTGGGTGGCCGGTGGTGGTGCCTCCGCCCGCTGAAAGTCATGCTCTTGCCCCGACCGTCGGTGATCAATGGACGGCGTCGGTCAGTACTCGGTCAGTGACGAGGCGCGATCCTGACAGTTAGGCTGCAACTGGGCGTCATCGGTGACCGTCACTGGCGATCGGTGGGAGTCGCAGGTCAGAGGTGCCCTGGGGGAGGCGTCGTGTCCGGTCCAGAGTTTCCGATCGTGGTCTGCGTCAGCTCCGACGCCACCGTCCGGCAGCGCGTGGTGCAGCGGCTGGAGGGTGTCGGGCCGGTGGTGATCTGCGCAGACCTCGCCCAACTGCGGGCGGTGTTCCCCGCCCCGTCGGCGGAACCGGGTGGGCCGCTCGACGAGCCCGCCGAGCGGCCCGCGGATCGACCGGCCACCTGGGGAGATCTGACGGTCGACCGGGCAGGGCACCTGGTCACCTGGCGTGGTGCACCGCTGGGGTTGACCCGTACCGAGCGGGAGTTGTTGGCCCGGCTGGTCAGTCCGCCCATCACTTTGTGGAGCTATGAGCGGCTGTTCGCCTCCGTCTGGGGCGGCGCCTACCTCGGCGACACCGCGATCCTGCACTCGGCGGTGAAGCGGCTGCGTCGCAAGCTACGGACGCTGCCCGAGGGGCCGCAGGTGCAGACCGTACGCGGCGTTGGTTACCGGCTGAGCATGCCGCCGGAGGCTGGCGACGGGCGTCCGGACGGACGGTCACACCAGGCGTGACACGATGACCGGGTGAGCAACGCCGTCCACACCGCCGCACCGACCGGTTCCCGACCGCCGGCCGCAGGCTCCCGGTGGCCGCGCTGGCTGATCGCGGTGACGGCGGTCTGGGCCGTGCTGCTGGCCGGCCTCACCTGGATGTCGTCGGCCGAGGATCCACCGACCGTCCGGGAACAACGCACCCTCACGCAGGCCGGGCCGGTGGTCGACGGTGCGATAGGTGAAATCGTCGCGGCGGCTGACGCCGGTGTGCCGGCGCTGGTCCCAGCTGAGGTCGACCGGGGCTGCCGGATCAGTCCGTTCGCAGACGGTGCGACGCTGACCCGCGCGGTCGACCTGGCCGCGCCGGTCGGCGAGGAGCAGGCCCTGCTGGAGCGGGTCGCCGACCGGCTGCCCGCGCGGTGGCGGGCCGGTGTCCGGCTCACCCCGGAGGGTCCGCGCCTGCGCGCCGACGCGGGCGAGTTCGTCACCGTGACCGGGCGGCCGGCGACCGACGGCCGGATCCGGTTCACCGTCGACACCGGGTGCCGCCCGGTGGGCGACGACTACGACAGCGCAGGGGCCGCCCCGGCCGGCCCCGAGGTGGCCGCGCTGGCCGAGGCGGTACGTGCGCTGGACGGCCGTGTCAGCGACCGGACGTCGGTGGTGAGCGCACCCTGCCCCGGTGGCGGGGCGGCCCGCACCATCCGCTCCGTCGTCGACCCGGTGGCCACGGCGCCGCAGGCCGCACTCGCGCCGTTGGCCGGCGGCACGCCGGTGGTGGAAACCCCAGAGGTGTACGCCTACCGGCACGACGGCGTCGCGGTGCTGGCCGATTTCCAGCCGGAACAGGTCGTGGTCGCCGCGACGACGGGGTGCGCCGGCTGAGCGCCACCCCGCTGGCGAAGCTGAGGGCGCTCAATCCGGTCGTCGCGGCCCCTCGTCGCGGCTGCGACCCAGCGCGTCCACCCGGCCCCACCGGCCGGGAATGTCCAACAGTTCCACCCGGCCCATCCCGGCCGGCACGTACGGGTCGATGATCAGGTGCTCGCCCTGCGGTTCGAGTCCGAGCATCACCCGCAGCAACAGCAGCGGGGTGCCCGCCGACCAGGCCTGTGGGCTGCACGCGGTCGGATACTCCACCGGGTAGTCGGTCAGATCACGTTCGTAGCCGGCGAAGGCTTCCGGAAGCCGGCCGAAGAAGTAGCGGGACGCCGCGAACATCGACTCGCAGATCCGACCCGCCTCCTCGCGGAGACCGTACTTCCACAGACCCCACGCGATGATCGAATTGTCGAACGGCCAGACGGTGCCGACGTGGTAACCGATCGGGTTGTAACGTCCCTGGTCGTCGGCGAGGGTACGGACGCCCCAGCCGGAGAAGAGCCGGGGACCGAGCAGGTGCTCGGCGACCCGATGAGCCCGGGAATCGTCGACGATGCCGCTCCAGAGCAGGTGCCCGATGTTGGACGTGAGCGCGTCGACCGGGCTGCCGTCGGAGTCCAGGGCCAGCGCGTAGTACTCCTTGTCGGGCAGCCAGAAGTCCCGGTTGAAGCGTTCCTTCAACTCGGCGGCCTCCCGCTCCAACCGGTCGGCGTAGACCGGGTCGTTCCAGCACAGTCGGGCCAACCGGGCACCGCGCAGCTTGGCGTCGTAGGCGTAGCCCTGCAACTCGCAGGTCGCCCGGGGGAAGCTCGGCAACCGACCGTCGGAATAGCAGATCGCGTCCCAGGAGTCCTTCCAGCACTGGTTCTCCAGGCCGATCTTGGGGTTGCGGGTCTGGTACCAGACGTACCCGGTGCCGAGCAGGTCGCCGTACGTGTCGATCCAGGTCAGCGCGGCCCGTGCCGAGAACTCCAACCGTTTGACCAACTCGACGTCGCCGGTCCACCGCTCGTACTCGTCGAGCAGGATCACGAACAGGGCGGTCGAGTCGGCCGCGCCGTAGTAGGGCGAGTGCGGCTGCTCCTCGAAGCCGGCGGATTCGCCGTAGCGCAACTCGTGCAGGATCTTTCCCGGCTCTTCGTCACGGAAATCGTCCACCCGGTGGCCCTGAAGCCCCGCCAGCATGGTCAACGTCGGTGGGATCAGTTCCGGTACGAACGGCAGCACCTGAAGCGAGGTGAAGATGCTGTCCCGGCCGAACAGCGTCATGAACCACGGCAGGCCGGCGGCCATCAGGCGGACGCCGAGCGCGATCGACTCGTACCGCAGCGCGGCCAGGTCGGTCAGGCTGCGCCGGTACGCTCCGGCCATCGGCTCGCAGTCGCAGCCCAGCTTGGGTGCCCGGGCGACGAACTCGGCGTGTTCCGCCTCGATCGCCGGCGTCGTCCTGCTGCCCGCGAAGGGCAGCAGGGAGCGGACGTCCTGACCCCGGGCGCCGTAGATGACGACGTTGACCGTCAACCGGGTGGTCCACTCGCCGTGCGGCCCGATCCGGATCGGGAAGGTCATACCCCGGCGGTCGACCTGGACGGCGGCGCTGCTCGTGATCGTCGTCTCGCGGTGGAACGCGTCCCGCTGGTAGGTCAGCCGCAGCGTGTTCTCGCCCGGTGCGGCGGTGTTGTGCCCCTTCTTGCGCTGGGTGTCCTTGATCTCGAAGATGTCCGCGAAGTCGGACGCCATCTCCATCCGGACGGTGAAGCTCATCTCCTGCCCGGAGTGGTTGAGCACGGTCAGTTCTTCGGACAGGTCGCCGCTGATCGCCCGACTCCTGATCACCGAGACCTTCGCGTCCAGGAAGTGGGTCGGTTCGCCCGGCACCAGGAAGTAGCGGGTCCGATGGGACTCGGCGTCATCGATGGAAAGTGCGTGCAGCCGCTCACCGTCGATCAGCAGCAGCCAGGTGGACAGGAACCGGGTGTCGAAAGCGAACAAACCGGTGGGAAAGTCCAGCGAGGGCTCCACGTCTCCACGGCGGTCGCTGACCAGGAACGTGTTGCCGTCAAGAATGCTGACCAGTTCCTTCACCGGGTCCACCTGGCGTGCTCGCGGGCGACTTCGCGCGGGTCGCGGGTGCCGGGTGCGGACGGGAAGAACAGGCGGAAGGCGAGAAACAGCACCACGTCGCCGCGAAAGGTGCTCTCGTTACGAAGTACTGCGGAGATCGCCTGCGAGCGTCCGGTGACCAGCCGGTCGAAGAGATCGGCCCCGCAGTACCAGGTCGCGTCACCCGGCTCCGCCCCCTGGTCGACCTCCGCAGCGCCCGGCCGCATCCGGACCAGCCAGTGCTCGGTGCGGTGTCCCTCGGACAGGTCGATCCGCAGCGTTCCCGCGACCGGAGTGCGGAGGACTTCCGGGGCGCGGGCCGGCAGGGTCGCGAAGAACTGCTGGGTGGCCTCGGTCACAACCGAATCGTAGGCATTCGCCCGCCTTGTCGGGCGGGTTCCGCCGCCTTCCCAGGCAGCGCCCGGTGAGCCTGCCCGGGCGCTGACCGGCGAGTCAGTAGACGAGCGCCTGCGCGCCCTCGGCCATCGTCTCCTCGACGAAGACGGCCGCCCCGGCGATCCGTACTCCGGGGAGCACGTCGCCGGAGTCGATGTCCCGGCGAGCGGCGCACTGGGTACAGGCCGTCACGGTGCCGGTGGCGAGGATCACGTGCAGCAGCTCGGCCAGCGGGGCGGAGTGCGGCAGCTCGAAGTTCTGCGCCCGGCCGGGCAGCGCGAACCAGGTCGACTCCCCGGTCAGCCAGAGAGAGACGGGCACCCCGGCGGCGGCTGCGGTGGCTGCCACGGTGAACGCCTGGGCGCACCGTTCCGGTGCGTCGGCGCCGGCGGTGGCCTTGACGACGAGAGTGCGGGCCATGACCGCCAGCATAGGATGACCCGGATGGTCACCGAGATCGGGTTCGTCAGCCTGCTGGTCGCCGGCCTGGGCGCGCTCGCGGGTGGCCTGGTCTATCTGGCGGTACGCATATCGAGAGGCAAGTGGTGATCCGGTTCTGCGAGGCCCGCAGTCGCGAACGAAGGTGGTCCGGTGAGTGACGACAATCCGTTGGCGCCGCCGCCCTGGCTGAACGCGCCGCCGGTGGAGGCGTACCCCTTCGAGGAGAGTCACGACCTGCGGGTCGGCCCGAAGCTGCACCCCACGCTCGACGGCCTGCTGCCGTACATCGGTGTGTGGCGGGGGCGGGGACGGGGCGGTTTCCCCACCATCGAGGACTTCGACTTCGCCCAGGAGATCCGGATCAGCCACGACGGGCGCCCGTTCCTGCACTACGAGTCGCGCGCGTGGATCCTCGACGAGCAGAGCCGCCCGGTGCGGCCGGCCGGCCGGGAGGTCGGCTGGTGGCGTCCGGTGCTGGACGGCGACCGGGCCACCGACGAGCTGGAGGCCCTGCTGACCACCCCGACCGGGGTGATGGAGCTGCACGTCGGCCGGCGCAAGGGCACCCAGGTGGAGTTCGTCACCGACGCGGTGGTGCGCACCTCCACCGCCAAGGAGGTCACCGCCGGCCACCGTCTCTTCGGCATCGTCGAGGGCGCCCTGCTGTACGCGCAGGACATGGCCGCCGTCGGTCAGCCGTTGTCTCCGCACCTGTCGGCCCGCCTCATCCGGGTCGCCGGCTGATCCGCCTCGAACCGGGTCCGCCCCGGCCGCGGCACCAGCTCCGGCGAGCCTCAGGAAACGTGGCCTACGACATCGGGAAGCCGAGCAGCTGCTGCAACGCGCGGGTAAGCGGGCTGGGTGGCAGCGGCTCACCGTCGAGGGTGTGCACCGCGACCAGGCCGCGTACCGACGAGGTGAGCCACACCCCCTCGGCCTCGCGTAGCTCCGTCGGGGTGACCATGCGTTCGGCGGCCCCGCAGCCGACGTCGGCGGCGTGGGCGAGCAGCCAGGCGACGGTGGTGCCGGGCAGGATGCCGGTGCGTGCGGCGGGCACCGTGCCCAGCGTCTCCCCGGCCAGCCAGACGAGGTTGGCGGTCGGTCCTTCCAGGGCGTAGCCGTCGGAGGAGATCCAGAGCACGTCGTCCACGCCGGCCCGGGCGGCCCAGCGCCGGGCGGCGCTGCTGGCCCCGTACGACGTGGACTTGATGCCCGCCGGCAGCCAGTCCAGTTCCGGCCGGGCCTCGGCGGGCACCCCGAGGGAGAGGGTGGCGACGCTCACCCCGTCGTGCCGGGCCCGCCGGGCCGCGGGGGCGACCTCCGACAGGGTGGCGTAAACAGTCGGCGGTCCGCCGCGCTCCGGCCCCCGGGTGCAGACCAGCCGCAGTGCGCCCTCCACCTCGGCCGGCCAGTCGGCGGCCACCTCGTCCAGCAGCTCGACCAGGGCGTCGTCCGCCGGCAGGGCCAGTTCCACGGCGGCCGCGCCGGTCCGCAGCCGGGCCAGGTGCTCCTGGCGCAGCCAGGCTCGCCCGTCACGTAGGTGCATGGTCTCGAAGAGCCCGTCACCTCGCAGCACGCCGAGGTCGTCGGCGCGCAGCACCGGCTCATCGGCCGGCAGCCGCCCGCGACCCAGCACGCCGATCCGCGAGGTCACCACGGGGGCCGAGCATAGTGCGGTGCCGGTCGCGCCGGGAGGTACGCGCGCGGCCGAACTATGATCGGGGGGTGTCCGAATCCTCCCTCGCGGAACTGCTCCGCGCCCGTGGGCTGCGGCTGACGGCGCAACGACAGCTGATCCTCCAGGCGGTGCTGGACCTGGGGCACGCCACCCCCGAGCAGGTGCACACCGCCGTACGCGAGGTCGCCGCCGGGGTCAACATCACCACCATCTACCGCACGCTGGAGCTGCTGGAGCGGCTCGGCCTGGTCACCCACACCCATCTCTCGCACGGGTCGCCGACCTACCACGCCGCCGGTGAGGACCAGCACGTGCACCTGGTCTGCCGCGAGTGCGGCGCGATCGACGAGATGGATCCGGAACTGATGCGTCCGCTCTCCGACCAACTGGCCGGGGAACGGGGCTTCCGGGTGGACATCGGGCACGTCTCCTTCTTCGGCTTGTGCGCGCGGTGCGGAGACGGGGAACAGACATGATCGACATCGCGGGCGCGGTGGCCGTGGAGAGCATCGACGAGGCCAGCCGGGACCAGCCGGAGCCGGCGCACGCCGCAGCCGGGGTGCGGGGCGTGGCCGCGCACTACGGCGACCCGATGCGCGAGCAGCGCCAGTTGGACACCGCGGTCGGCCTGGTCGACCGCTCCCACCGGGGCGTCGTCGCGGTGCCGGGTGCGGAGCGCATCTCCTGGCTGCACACCCTCACCACCCAGCACCTGGCCGAGTTGGGCCCGTGGCAGGGCACCGAGCTCCTCGTGCTCTCGCCGCACGGCCATCTGGAGCAGCACGCCATGGTGGCCGAGGACGGTGACACCACCTGGCTCGACACCGAGCCGGGGGCGACCACGGGACTGCTGACCTACCTGGAGAAGATGCGGTTCTTCAGCCAGGTCGATCCGCGTGACGTCACCACAGAGCACGCGCTGCTGTCGCTGGTCGGGCCGAAGGCCGCCGAAGCGGTGGCCCTGCTCGACGTGCCGCCGCTCGCCGAGCCGGACGTGGTGGGGCTGCCCGGTCCGAAGTTCCGCTCCGGTGAGCTGCCGCCCCGCCCGACCGCCCGCTACGACGTGCAGCCGCTGCCGCAGGGTGGCTGGGCCCGGCGCGGCCCGCTCGGGGTGGACCTGCTGGTTCCCCGGCCCGCGATGGACCAGGTGGTCACGCGGCTGCGCGACAACGGGGTGCCCCCGGTCGGGCTGTGGGCGTACGAGGCGGTGCGGGTGGCCGCCCGGCGGCCCCGGGTCGGCGTCGACACCGACCACCGGACGATCCCCGCCGAGG
Organism: Micromonospora sp. C51; assembly: GCF_018070435.1. Classification (NCBI taxonomy): domain Bacteria; kingdom Bacillati; phylum Actinomycetota; class Actinomycetes; order Micromonosporales; family Micromonosporaceae; genus Micromonospora; species Micromonospora sp. C51. The sequence goes on from NZ_JAGPXQ010000055.1 coordinate 32,205, forward strand.
TGAACCTGATCGCCCCGGCCGTGCACCTGGACAAGGGCTGCTACCGGGGGCAGGAGACGGTCGCCCGGGTGCACAACATGGGCCGTCCGCCACGCCGGTTGGTGCTGCTGCACCTCGACGGGGTGGCCTCGGACCAGCTGCCGGTCGCCGGTTCCCCGGTGACCTTGGACGGCCGTACGGTCGGTTTCGTCGGCACCGCGGTGCTTCATCACGAGCTGGGGCAGGTCGCGCTCGCGGTGGTCAAGCGCTCGGTGCCTGACGACGCCGCGCTCCGGGTGGGCGACAGCGCCGCCGCCATCGACCCCTCGTAGACACCGACACCGCTGGTGGCCGGGGGCGCTCTAGGATCGCCGGCATGACGACAGGGACGTTGATCACGGTTGCCCCCACCGGCGCGGAGTCGGCGAAGACCGAGGTGCCGGCGCTGCCGGTGACCCTCGACGAGTTGCTGCTCACCGCCAAGGAGTGCGAGGCGCTGGGTGCCTCCGTGATCCACGTGCACATCCGCGACGACGAGGCCCGGCCGACCTTGGATCAGGGCCGACTCCGGGCGACGGTGGCGGCGCTGCGGGAGAGCACCGACCTGATCGTGCAACTGTCCACCGGCGGCGCGGTCACCGACCCGGAGGCCGACCGGCTCGCCGTGCTGGACGCGGCCCCGGACATGGCCTCCTGCACCATGGGTACGGTCAACTTCGGTGACGAGGTGTTCCTCAACCGCTGGGAGTTCGTGGTCGAGCTGCACACCCGGATGCAGGGGCGGGGCATCGTGCCGGAGTACGAGATCTTCGACCTCGGCCACCTCAGCGCCCTCCAGCGCCTGTTGGGGAAGTACGGCCTGCCGCACGGCGGTCACGTTCACGTCGACTTCGTGATGGGTGTGCCGGGAGGCATGCCGGGAACCACGGCGACGTTCGTGGCGGCTCAGCAGATGCTCCGGGATCTGCCGGAGGGCACCACGTTCTCGGCGACCGGCATCGGCCGCACCAGCCTTCCGGTGCTGCTCGCCGCGCTCTCGGCCGGCGGCCACCTGCGGGTCGGGATGGAGGACACGGTCACCTACGCCAAGGGCCGCCCGGTGGAGTCGAACATGCAACTGGTCGCGCGTGCGGTCGGCTTCGCTCAGCTCGCGCAGCGTCCGCCGCTGAACACCGCCGAGGCCCGCGAACTGCTCGGCCTGTAAGGCACGAGTCGCCCAGCGTTCTTTACGCCCGGAGGTGGAGTCCCTGCTCACCCCGGCGTGAGGTCGGCCGGACACCTCGGTACCGTCCACGTTGTGGGAAAGACGTACGAGGGCGGCGTACCGCTCGCCGAGGTGGTCCGGTCCGGCTTCGTGGAGGGCGTGCACCGCGGCTCGGTGGTGGTGCTCGACAGTGCCGGTGCGTCGCTGGCCGCGGCGGGCGACGTCACCTCGCCGATCTTTCCGCGCTCGTCGAACAAGCCGATGCAGGCGGTCGGGATGCTCCGCGCCGGGCTGCCGCTCACCGAGCCTGCCGACCTGGCCATCGTCTCCGCCAGCCACGCGGGGGAGGAGTTCCACCTGGCCAGGGTCGCCGGGCTGCTCGCGGGTGCCGGGCTCGGCGAGGACGCCCTGCACTGCCCGCCGGATCTGCCGGCGGGTGATCTCGCACGGATGGCGGTGCTGCGGGCCGGCGGCGGCCCTGCGCGGGTCCAGATGAACTGCTCCGGCAAGCACGCCGGGATGCTGTTGACCTGCCGTGCTGCCGGCTGGCCGCTGGAGGGTTACTGGCGGATCGAGCATCCGCTCCAGCGGTGGCTGCGCGAGACGGTGGAGGAGTTCACCGGCGAGGAGGCGGTGGCCGTCGGCGTCGACGGTTGCGGCGCTCCGGTGCTGTCCGCGTCGTTGACCGGACTGGCCACGGCATACCTGCGGTTGGTCGCGGCCGAAGGCGACACCGGGGCGGGCCTGGTGGCCGACGCGATGCGCGCGCATCCGGAGGTGGTCGGCGGTACGCAGGCGGACGACACCCGACTGATGCGTGGCGTACCCGGGCTGCTGGCGAAGATCGGCGCGGAGGGTGTCATCGCCGCGGCACTGCCCGGCGTCGGTGCCGTGGCGCTGAAGATCGACGACGGTGCTGGCCGCGCCCGGATGCCGGTCCTGGTCTCAGCGCTGCGCCGGCTCGGCGTCGACGCGCCGGTGCTTGCGGAGTTCGCCGAGGTGCCGATCTTCGGCGGCACCCTCCCCGTCGGCGCCACCCGCCCCCTCTGGTAACCCACCCCCACCCCACC